>JAILCK010000038.1 GCA_024680435.1 Lachnospiraceae bacterium | reverse complement strand
AGTATTTTACTAAGAGGAGAGTAATATGAAAAAGAGAATTTTTGCGGCTGTTTTGGCTGCAGCAATGGTAATGTCTCTTACCGCTTGCGGTAAGGATGCAAAGGTAACTTCAAGCGTTGAAGAAGTGGTTGAAGAAGCTGTTGCAAGTGTTGAAGAAGCAGCTGAAGAAGTAGTTGAAGAAGCTGTAGAAGAAGCTACAGAAGAAGTAGCAGAAGAAACAGAAGAAGATGTTGACATCACAGGAACTATTGATGGCAATGTTTACACAAACGAATTCTTCGGATTTAAGGTTGAAGCAGCAGAAGGATATACTTTTGCAGATGACAATCTTAAAGAAACAATCGGAGATGTGGCTCAGGAGAAAATTGAAGGAACAGACACAGCTCTTGGAAAGCTTGCATCACAGAAGGTAAAAGCAGGCGGTCAGGTAGTGGATTTCTATCTTGCAGATTCTACTTTCTTAAACACAATGAACTTAACAATGTCATATTTAGGTTCTTCTTCCATAACCCAGGAATCTATGGAATCTGTCATGAGCATCATGCTTCCTTCATTAAAGGAAACTTATGAGCAGATGGGCTTTTCTGATCTTACATGCGAAATGTCCACAACAACAGTTATGGGTAAAGAAACACCTTGCATCGTCCTTCAGGGTAAGGGTGAATCAGAAGGTATCACATTCGATATGTACGTTAACCAGGCATTCATGGTAAAGGACGGCTACATGGCTTGCTTCACAGCAGGAGCAGCGCTCGAAGATCACACAGGTGACCTTTTGGCTATGATCAGTTCTTTAGAATAATCAATTAAAAAGAAATCATACGATTAATTAATGCTGCTTTGGAGATAAACTTATGAAGAAAAATCGTTTGACTATTATTTTACTATGCATACTATGTGTGCTTGTGATTGTTGGCGGAGCCATGCAGAATGATTTTATAGGTTTGGCAAAAGCCAAGGTAGAACATGTAAAAGAGTTATTTGCTTCCGTAACCGGTGATTCGTTAGATTATGAAGGCCATATAGTCGGAAATGTATATACCAACGAAGGCTTAAATATTAAAGTTGAAGCAAAAGATGGTTTTTACTTTTTAACTGATGAACAGCAAAAAGAAAAGAAAAAAATAGCCAATGAGAAACTTGGAAGAGATGCAGATTATGAGGGACTTGCTGAAATATTTAAAGAGTTCGATATGGCAGGTGAAGGGAAAAGCCTGACCTTTTCAAAAATGTATGTTAGCGATAGTGTAGCTCAAAAGTACAAAAGAGAAGGCGTAAGAGCGGATGATCTTTCTCCGGCACTGGATTTGCAATTGCAAAGTATGGGCTATACAGATAAAGAAAAAACAATTGATCATCTCTTGGGTGAGGATGTGCCATCGACCACATACAAAATGGTGCAGGGTACACAAGGCATAGAGCATGATATTTATTTAAAATCAATTATAGCCGTAAGAAAAGATTATGCTCTTTACTTTATTGCAACATCTGTTGGTGATGATAATTTTGAAGAATTATTAGGTATGGTTTCTGATTTAAATTAAAAGAATAAAAGGCGTGGCTTCAGCCACGCTTTTTTAATTTTATTCATTTATAAATTCATAAAACTTCTTTGCTGCATCTACATGCTTGGCGTTTGCCCAGATTCCAAAGTAAACGGTGTCTGTTGCGTAGCAAAGGTTTTCTTCGCTCTTAAGACCTTTAGCATCGCTTACATCGATAAGTAGGGGAATCGCTTCGCCTACGGGCTTGTCGGTTTCAGGGTCGTTTAGCTTAAGCCATATAACTTTGTCGCCTAAGCTTTCCAAAAACTTATCATCGTAAACTTCTCTTAAATCCATAAACATATCGGACTTTGCGTAGTGCTCTCCGTACTCGGCGGGCGTTAAGCACACATCTGCGGAAGCGGAAGCTACAACGGCCATTAGCTTTTGCATACTTGCGTATGTTGTCTGGTCAAAAGAATCAAGACCTGACATCATATAAGAAGAATCGAAATTTACTTCGAATTTCTTTGTGTCGATTTGAAGCTCCGTCGCAAAGGCTTCTTCCGAGGGCTTTCCGATTGCGTTTATCATGATTGCTTCAAAAGCGGGGTCTTTGGCTGTTACCACAGTCTTTATAATGGAACCTACTAAAATCAAGGCACCGATAGTAATAAATGTTGCAACTCTGTAGTACTCCCAGAAATATTGAAACTTATACTTAAAGCCTTTGCCTTTTAACTTGCTTTGGCTTTCTTTAATATCGTCTATTACGGGCATATCCTTCACCTCATTTTATATCGCTGTTTACCATTATTATATTCTTTTTGGATTTAGTCAATTAAGTGAAAAGCAAAGAATTCTAAACTTTCTGTGAAACTTAAGAATTTTAAGAAAAAATGTTTTGATTAAACAAAAAAGTCTGCTATAGTATTTTTAGATTTAAATGGAGGAATTGTTATGAGCGAATCTTATGTTGAATGCATGGTTGCGAGAAAAACTCCCGGCCTGCTTCTTTTATGTAAATATGTGTTGATTGGACTTACGGTTGTGGCGTTCTTTGCTTCATTCCTGTTTGGAAACATTCTTTTCTTTGCAGCCATTGCTCTTGGCGTTGCAGCTTACTTTGTTGGCATCTTCATTGATGTTGAATACGAGTATTTGTATTTGGACAAAGAAATTACTGTGGACAGAGTGTTCCACAAATCAAGAAGAAAACGTTTTGCAACCTATGAAGTTGATAAGATAGAAATTATGGCACCTATTAAATCCTATCACCTTGACGGATACAAAAATCGTCAGTGGAAAGAAGTGGATTTATCAAGCAGAGTCGAGAATCAGCCCGACACCAGATACGTATTTTTCTATGACGGAAATCAAAAAATAATATTCGAGCCTAATGAAGCATTGGTTAAATGTGTAAAAAATGTTGCTCCAAGAAAAGTTTTTATGGATTGACATTGGATTTTATGTGTGCTACATTTTAGAGCAAATTTAAAACTGTCGATTTGAAACCGGCAGTTTTTTTGTAAACATTGTTAATTGGTTAACCAGGAGGACAGAAAATGAGTCAGATAATCGGCGACGGAATTACATTTGATGACGTGCTCTTAGAGCCCCAGTATTCACAGGTGATTCCCAATCAGGTGGATGTAACCACTTATCTTACAAAAAAGATTAAGCTCAATATTCCCGTAATGAGCGCAGGTATGGATACGGTTACGGAACACAGAATGGCGATTGCCATGGCCAGACAAGGCGGAATCGGAATTATTCACAAAAATATGTCAATCGACAAACAGGCCGAAGAAGTTGACAAAGTTAAAAGATCAGAAAACGGTGTCATCACCGATCCATTTTCTTTATCTCCCGAACATACACTTGCCGATGCGGATGCACTAATGGCTAAGTTTAGAATTTCGGGTGTACCCATTACCGAGGGCAAGAAACTCGTTGGTATTATCACAAATCGTGACTTAAAATTCGAAACAGACTTTTCTAAGAAAATAAAAGAACGCATGACAAGCGAAGGCCTTGTTACAGCTAAAGAAGGCATTTCTTTGGAAGAAGCAAAGAGAATCCTTGGTGAAGCAAGAAAAGAAAAGCTTCCTATCGTTGATGATAACTTTAATTTAAAGGGTCTTATCACAATCAAGGATATCGAAAAGAACATTAAATATCCTTTGGCTGCAAAAGACGCTCAGGGTCGCTTGCTTGTAGGCGCAGGTATCGGTATTACAGCTAACTGTATCGAAAGAGTGGATGCACTTGTTGAAGCAAACGTTGACGTGGTTGTTTTAGACTCTGCTCACGGTCATTCAGAAAACGTTATTAAGTGCTTAAAGATGATAAAAGAAAAATATCCCGACCTTCAGGTTATTGTTGGTAACGTGGCCACAGGCGCAGCAACTAAGGCTTTGATTGAAGCAGGCGCCGATGCAATCAAGGTTGGTATCGGACCCGGTTCC
>JAILCK010000012.1 GCA_024680435.1 Lachnospiraceae bacterium | reverse complement strand
TCTGTCTATACCGGCCGCACTCTTTCTTATGGCAGCATCGCCCATAAGGTTCTTACCTTTAAAGCTTGTTTCTACAGTAGGTCCCTCTACATAAACACAACCGTCTTTTCCGGTAGTATCGTACTCGTAGGTAATCCACGCATTATTCTTTGGAACGCTATGGTTTCTTTTTAAGAATGCGGCGTAGTCTTTAATCTGAGTGGTGTAAGTAACTGTATATACCGCATTTCCTTTCATAACATCTGTAAAAGCAATGTCATGAACAGAACCGTTCATTTTATCCGTAAATGCCACATCTCCCTTTGAATCGGTTACCTTAATATTAGACATTACTATTTCTATTCCGTCATCTGCAACAATCTCATCGTGAAGCACCACATTTTTTAAAGTAAACTCATTGTTTCTGACAGTAACTGTCCATGTGGCATTACCGTCCTTATCAACTTCCGTTCCTTCTTTATGAACCCACTCATTTACGGTTTTTGAAACAGAGCTTGTGGCCTGAGTGGAGTAATCAAGCGCATCATAGTCTCCGTTAGCCGCTGCGGGAGCTGTTGCCTGAATCTTGTTTGATACACTCTTGTTTACTGTTTTATTGGCATTTTCATCTTTAGTTAAAGCAAGAAAATCTATGTGAGTCTTATATTTGTAGGTTGTTACCTTTAAAGCCGTATCATCGTTATGAGACCATGTAATGGTGCTACCTGATGCGGTGGGTGTTATTTTATTCCCTGCTCCGTCTTCCAAAGACCCTTCCACATAAGCCTGTCCTTCACTGAAGGTGTCTTTAAGTGTAATTCCGTCTATATAGTCTATGGGCTTAGCATCGTTTGTTACTGTTACAGTCCAGGTAATGTTATTGTCAGCATCAAGTGTTGATGCGGTTTTAGTTACCTTCGGAGGCTGAGGGCAATATTCCGCTACTTTAATATCAAAGCTTTCATCACCGAATTTAAGCACAAAACTTCCGTCATCATTAACGCTTGAACCGCTTAAATCAAGCTGTAAATTAAAGCCTGCAAATGCATTGTATGCATCCACCATTCCTTCTCCAATAAAACCTGAATCAACAACCAATGCTGCGTTTCCATCTGCATCAAATTCAATAACACCAAGTATAACTCCGCCTCCGCCCTTAACATCTACGGGAGTTCTTCCTTTTGCACATTCCTTAGGTATTGAAGGAAGTGGATATCTGTGCCCTGCCTTAATGCCATAATCCGTCCAAGCACTTCCTTCGGGATTAATAACCAAGTGTTTTCTAAAATTGTAAACGACACTAATGGTATCGCTTGCAGAAATCTTTTTTAAATCTTTTAACGGCTTTCCGCCTACAGTAACAGAAAATGATTCAATCAAAATATCAGGATCTGTTTCGCCTTCCCCTGCTTCCTTATCCTCTATGGAAACTACGGCATATTGAGAAAAATGCTCTGCTTCAAAAGAAACCTCTTTGTATGAAAGGCTTGTATCCATGGCTTCGGCATTGTTAAAAGAATCTTCCACATGGAATACTTCAATATCTTTATCCGCATTGTTTATAGCTTCATTAGTATCTATATTTTTAAAAGAAACCGTTACGCTTCCCTTACTTGTATCAGGCTGAACTTCATTTCCTAAAGCATCAAACATAGTGATGTCGTAGGCCTTTATTTCTGTAATAACTTTATTATCATCAAGTTCTTTTGATACCGCCTCTTCTATGCCCTTAACAGTGTTTTCATCGGTAAGCTCGGTTATTATCGCAGTTGTGCCCACGGGGAATACTCCCTTTGGCGCATATATCATAAC
The DNA here is from genome assembly GCA_024680435.1 of Lachnospiraceae bacterium. Lineage (GTDB taxonomy): Bacteria > Bacillota > Clostridia > Lachnospirales > Lachnospiraceae > UBA1258. The sequence goes on along the minus strand of JAILCK010000012.1, from coordinate 1,231 downwards.
CAAAACGCTTCCCTTTTTCTGCGCACTTTCAAAAGAAACCGATTCATCCCCGGGGCTTATAAATGTATCCGCATTTCCACTTACATCTTCATTCCCGCTTACGCTTTCAGAAGGCTTGTCAAAGGCATCGCCTTCGGAAATGAGGATCACCTCTTCATCAGTTTCCTCATTTTCGGGCATACTAATAACCGGCACGTCTTCAGTAGCATCTTTAGTGTCTGTTGCCGGTTCTATGTCGATTTCGTTTTCAATGTTTATTTTTTCAACCGATTCTTCCGACAAATCGGTTTCTTTAAGTAAAACTTCTTCAGTTAAGATTTCTTCCGATGTTTCTTCCTCATCGGAAGCGGCGGCATTTACACTTATTACATCATATTTAGTCGCGCCAAATAACAAAGCCGCACTTAAAAGTACTGCCAAAAACTTCTTCCCCATATGCCCATTCCTTTCATTCGTATTATTTTTAGTCTCAAGCCGTAAGCTAATTTTGCATTTCCCTATACAAAAACTTACATACTTTTCCTAGAAAATTCCCGTTTACACGAATAAAAGCAACATATGTGAATACTAAAATAGCACAAAAGAAGTTTTATTTCAACAGTGTCAGTTTTATAAATCAGTCTTTTTTACAAGCGGAATAAACTCTTTATAAAGCGCGAATGCGTTTATTATAAATGCTCCTACCCAAGCGGATATTTCAGCATAGGCCGTAGCTTTAAATCCTATTCTTCCTAAAAAGACGGAAATCACAAAAATACGAAGAACCATTTCAAGGATTCCTGATATCATTGGAAGCATTGGCTTACCCATTCCTTGTACCAGGCTTCTTATTACAAACAAAAGGTTAAGTATAATTATCGCTATACCGCACCTTGGTAAAAACAGGCACACAAGATCTATTTGTTCAGCTCCTGACAAAAGGATTTCTGCCAGAAACCTTGGTGCAAGCACCATAACGCCTCCAAGCAAAACGTATGCCAAAACAACAATCTTAATGCAAACCATAAGGCCTTCTTTTATTCTTTCATACTGTCTTGCCCCATAGTTTTGGCCTGTATAAGCAGACATTGCATTTCCTGCGGTACCTGAGGGATTCATGAAAAGATTTAAGTATTTACTGCAAGCGGCATACGCTGCGGTATATACAACTCCGTATCCGTTTACAAAAGACTGAACCACCATACATCCTACTGCGGTTATAGAGTTCATAAATGCCATGGGAAGACCGTTC
>JAILCK010000002.1 GCA_024680435.1 Lachnospiraceae bacterium | reverse complement strand
TTTAAATAAAGTCGTGTCAAAAGAAATCATCGATAATTATATTAAGCATAATCCTGACTCTGAGTGTGCTCTTTTGGTGTTTGATATCGATAAGTTTAAAAACTTTAATGACACCATGGGCCACCTCTTTGGGGATGAAGTCATAAAAGAATGCGCAAACTGTTTAAGAAGAGCATTTTCTAAAGACTCATTTGTGGGAAGAATCGGCGGCGATGAGTTTGTGGTGTTTATTAAGGATTTATCGGATATATCGAATATAGTCCAAAGAATGGGGAAAATAAGAGATGCACTATCCACCATTACCTTGGGACAGCGCACCAATATAGGAATTACCTGTAGCGTAGGAATTTCTTTGTACCCCGATATGGGCAATGATTATGAAAGCCTGTTTCAGTGCGCCGACATGGCACTTTATTCCGTAAAAAGCAGAGGAAGAAACAACTACGCCTTTTACACCGATGAAATCTTTGATGAATCGGTTTTGGAAAGAAGAGAAGAAAAAGAAGAAAGCGATGATGAAACCTCTCAGCCCGGTTCTTTGTTTGACATGGCGGTGAGGCTCTTAAGAGAGGCCGAAAATGTTTCAAGCGCCATAAACCTTGTTCTTTACAGAATTCAAAACGATTACGACCTTGAGGCCATTCATTTGCATGAATTTGACCCTAAAACAATGTCCGTAGTATGCAATTATGAAATTCATAAGCCGGAGAGAGAATCCTATCTTGGAAAGAGAATTGAGTTTTCTTATAAGGCATGGAAAAAGATAAATGACGAATCAGCTTTAAACGGCGGATATATTCTTTTTGATTATGCTGATAAAAACTGCCTTGATAGCGGAAGCGATGTAAAATCCTGGGACGGCGTATCCAGCATGCTTCATGTGGACCTTATTCTTTTTGGAAAGAACAGAGGATGCATAGATTTTGTAAGCTCTCATGCAAAAAGAACCTGGACAATGGAAAAAATAGACGAGCTTGTAAAGCTTTGTAATTTAATCTGTGTCTGTATGTACTATTCTTCAAAGGTTGCAAGGGCAGAAAGGGCTGTATCCAAGTTTGCCGAGTTTGACTCACTTACAGGCCTTATGAAAGAAGAAGCCTTTATTGAAGCTGCCACTAGAGCCATTTCATCAAAGGCCAACGAAAAGAAACTGGCCGTTATATATTGCGACATCAGTAACTTTAAGTATATAAACGAAGCTTACGGATACGTGGTTGGAGACCGTATTTTAACGGACATGGCAAACTACATTTCAAATAACTTAGAAAATGTTTTGTGTGCGGGGCGCTTTTATTCCGATAACATTTTGTTTATCGAAGAATTTGATAACGACATCCCCGACGAATGCCTGGTTAAAAATGTGGAGGCAGAAGGAGAGAAACTTTCAAATCACTTAAGCACAAGATTTAACGTAAATAACCTTTCCGTAAGAACAGGAATTTACATTATTCCTTCAAGCAACACCGACGCCCTTTTGTCGATTTCAAATGCAAATATGGCAAGGAAGCTTGCAAAGGCAAGTAAGGGCGCAAGATGCATTTTATTTAACCAGGAAATGTTTGAAAAAAGAAAACGCCAGATAGAGTATATCCAAAAGCTTGATGATGCAATAAAGAACGAAGAATTCTACATTGTTTTACAACCTAAAGTTTCAGGCACTCACAACAGGCTTGAAGGAGCGGAGGCTTTGGCAAGGTGGAAAATGAAGGACGGGCGTGAAATTTACCCCGATGAATTTGTCCCTGCCTTTGAAAAGGACGGAAGCATTGTAAAGCTTGATTTTTATGTGTATGAAAAGGTAATGGCATACATAAGAAAGCGTCTTGATGAAAACAAAAAGGTGCTTCCGATATCCATGAACGTATCCCGTGCCCACATGTTTTCAGATGACTTTGTTGAAAAATTCAGAAAGCTCATCGAAAAGTATCAGGTGCCCACACAATACTTGGAACTTGAAATAACAGAGAGCATTTACCTTGAAAACATGTCTTCCTTTAACTCAATGATAGAAGAGTTAAGAATGCTTGGTATAAAGATTTCCATGGATGATTTCGGCTCCGGTTACTCTTCCTTAAACGTGCTTAACGACTTAAAGATTGACTTACTTAAAATCGATAAGATCTTTATGAAGGATGAAACCTTAAAAGAAAGCGATAAAACTATCATCCGTTTCATTATCGATATGGCAAAGCAATTAAGCGTTAGGGTTCTTTGCGAAGGCGTTGAAACTCAGTCCCAAAGAAGCTTCTTAAACGAGGCGGGATGCGAACTTCACCAAGGCTATTTATATTCAAAGCCCGTTACGATTTCTTTGTTTGATGAATACTTAGACAACGAAGATGCTTTGTTTGCAAGAGTATGTTAAAAAACAGGTTTCTTTTGGCCCTCACAACTTGACAGTGAGGGCTTTAAACTGTTATTATACTTTAGTGAATAAAAGCGTTAAAGCGTTGAATAACGCTTCCTAAGGAGAATGGATAAATGCCTATAACCGAGATACTTGAACACAATGCAGACAAATACGGTTCCGACGTCTGCCTTGTTGAAATAAACCCTGAAGTAAAGGAAGTAAGAAGGGTAACATGGAAAGAATATGACCTTATGGAGCCAAATCCCACCACGCACTATCGCCGTGAGATTACATGGAGTGTGTTTGACGAAAAGGCAAACCGATTTGCAAACATGCTATTAAGCAGGGGCGTTGTTAAGGGTGATAAAGTGGCGATTTTGCTTATGAACTGCTTGGAATGGCTTCCCATTTATTTTGGTATTTTAAAGACAGGAGCCTTGGCGGTTCCTCTTAATTTCCGTTATTCATCCGATGAAATCGAGTATTGTCTTAAGCTTGCTGATGTGGATGTGCTTGTGTTTGGCCCTGAATTTATCGGTCGTGTTGAAGAAATAGCTGATAAGATTTCTAAAAACAGGCTTCTTTTTTATGTGGGTGAAAACTGCCCAAGCTTTGCGGAAGACTATAACAGCCAGACTGCAAACTCATCAAGCAAAAGGCCTAACGTAATGCTTTTTGATGATGATGATGCGGCAATTTACTTTTCTTCCGGCACAACAGGTTTCCCTAAGGCTATTTTGCATGCCCACAGAGCCCTCGTTCACTCATGTAAGGTTGAGCAGGCTCACCACGGACAGACAAGAGACGATGTGTTTCTTTGCATTCCGCCTCTTTATCATACAGGTGCAAAAATGCACTGGTTCGGAAGTTTATTGTCAGGCGGAAAGGCGGTTTTGCTTAAAGGCACAAAACCCGATGCCATCTTTAAAGCTATTTCCGAAGAAAAATGCACCATCGTGTGGCTTCTTGTACCCTGGGCTCAGGACATTTTGGAGGCAATCGATAACGGAAGCATCCGCTTAAAAGATTATAAGTTAGATCAATGGAGGCTTATGCACATAGGTGCTCAGCCCGTTCCTCCCAGCTTAATTAAAAAGTGGAAAGAAATATTCCCTAACCACGACTACGATACAAACTACGGTTTGTCAGAATCTATAGGCCCCGGCGCCGTACATCTTGGAATTGAAAACATTCATAAGGTAGGTGCCATCGGCAAAGCGGGCTACGGATGGGAGACAAAAATCGTTAACGAAAAGGGCGAACCTGTAGACAGGGGCGAAGTGGGAGAGCTTTGCTTAAAGGGCCCCGGTGTTATGAAGTGCTACTATCACGATAAAAAAGCAACGGAAGAAGTGCTATCGGGCGATTGGCTCTTTACGGGTGATATGGCTGTTGAAGATGAAGACGGCTTTATAATGCTTGTAGACAGAAAGAAAGATGTCATCATAAGCGGTGGTGAAAACCTTTATCCCGTACAGATTGAAGACTTTATCCGCACAAACGATGCGGTTCATGATGTGGCTGTTATCGGCTTACCCGACAAGCGACTTGGTGAAATAGCGGCAGCTATAGTAGAGTTAAAAGAAAACATGATTTTAACCGAGGATGAAATCATGGAATTCTGCATGGCACTTCCTAAATATAAACGTCCCCATAAGATTATTTTTGCAGATATTCCCAGAAATCCTACAGGAAAAATCGAAAAACCTAAACTTCGTCAAATTTATTGCGGTGTAAGTCTTGTAGAAGCACAAAATAAAGGTTAAAATATTAATAAGTTGTTGAGGGACAACTCGGAATAATATAATCTTTAGTGTACATGAAAAAGGGGATATCATGGACGATTGTAAAGACGTTAAGCACGCAGTGGGGAAGCAGGCATTGCTCGTTGAGGATAACGAGATTAATGCTGAAATTGCCATGTTGGTTTTACAGGACATGGGATTTAAAGTTGACTGGGTGTCAAACGGTGCCGAAGCCGTAGAGAATTTCGGAATCTCGGAGACAGGCTATTATTCGTTAGTTGTAATGGATATTATGATGCCTGTTATGGATGGCCTAGAAGCCACAAAGCTGATAAGAAGGCTTGACAGGGATGATGCAAAGAGTGTGCCGATTGTGGCAATTACAGCCAATGCTTTCCCGGAAGATAAAGAAGCTTCTTATCAAAACGGAGTAACGACCTTCGTTACAAAACCATATGGAAAGCAGCAATTGCAGCAGGTGATTGAAACATTGTTGCAATAGCAATATGCAAACAGATACCACTTTTTACGAAAGTGGTATTCTTTTTATTAATCTCTTTGGGAGGATACAAAATGATACTTCAATTTGTAGGTGCCGACCACCAGGTTACGGGAAGTGCGCACTATGTTGAAGCCTGCGGAAAAAGGTTTGTTGTGGATTACGGTATGGAGCAAGGAAACATGACCTACGAAAGTAAGGGCTTACCTTGCAACGAGTCAGAGCTTGACTTTGTGCTTTTGACTCACGCCCACGTAGACCACTCGGGTATGTTGCCATACCTTTACGCAAAGGGCTTTAGAGGAAGTATTTACACCACCACCGCCACTGCAGATCTTTGCGGCATAATGTTAAGAGACTGTGCCCACATTCAGATGCAGGAAGCAGAGTGGAAGATGCGTAAGAAAAGGAGAAGCGATGCCGTTGAAGGAAGCGCGGATCCTATTTACAACATGGAAGATGCAATAGGAGCCACAAAGCTTTTGGTGCCCTGCGATTATAACGCCATAGTTAAAATCGCTGAGGGAATCGAAGCAAGATTTACAGACGTTGGCCACTTACTTGGATCTGCCAGCATAGAATTATTTTTAAATGAAAACGGAAACCACAAAAAGATTGTTTTTTCAGGTGATATAGGTAACAAGAACCAGCCCCTCATTAAAGACCCGTCCTACACAAAGGATGCGGATTACGTGGTTATGGAATCAACCTACGGAGACAGGCTTCACGAAAAGTCTGCCATTAATCCCGTGGTTGATTTGGCAAATATAATTCAGGAAACGCTCGATAGGGGAGGAAATATTGTCATCCCTTCATTCGCTGTGGGAAGAACTCAGGAAATCCTTTATTTTATAAAGCTTATTAAAGAAAAAGAACTTGTTAAGCATCACGATTTTCCGGTTTACATGGACTCTCCTTTGGCTGTAGATGCAACGGAAATATTCCAAAAGAATATTTATGAGTGCTTTGATGCAGAAGCCCTTCAGATGGTAAAAGAAGGAAGAAACCCTCTTACATTCCCGGGGCTTAACTTAGCAATTACAAGCGAAGAATCAAAGGCCATAAACTTTGATGAAGAGCCTAAGGTTATTATTTCTGCATCAGGTATGTGTGAAGCCGGTCGTATAAGGCACCACTTAAAGCACAACCTTTGGAGAAAAGAATGTACCATTTTATTCGTTGGCTATCAGGCGTTAGGTACCTTGGGACGAGCATTAATAGAAGGCGCCAATGAAGTAAAGCTTTTTGGTGAACAGATTGACGTTCGTGCAGAAATAGCTCAGCTTCCGGGCCTTTCGGGACATGCCGACAGAGACGGCCTTATAGACTGGATATCTCACTTTGAAAAGAAACCTAAGCAGGTATTTATGGTTCACGGTGATGATATGGCCTGTGAATCCTTGGCTCAGTACATAAGCAAGGAATTAAAGATTCCCGCTTACGCTCCTTACTCAGGCACCATCTATAATCTTGGCACAGGCGAATTTGAATATGATGCAATTCCAAAGAAGAGAGAAAAGAAGATATACATTGTATCCGATGCTTTCTCAAGGCTTCTTGCGGCAGGTCAGAGGTTACTTTCGGTTATTCAGAAAAACCAAGGTCACGCAAACAAAGACATTGCAAAGTTTACAAGCCAGATTCTTTCTTTGGCAGACAAATGGGATCCGGATTTCGACCCCATTATAGAAAAAACCAGAAAAGGAAAGCACAAGAAAAAGTAGTTGTGTTATACTCTTTTTATTAAAAATGATTGGAGATTTTGACATGAGTTTGGCAGACGTTACATTCATCAATATGTGTAAAGATATCCTTGAAAACGGCACTTCAACCGAAGGCGAAAAGGTGCGCCCTCACTGGCCTGACGGCACTCCTGCATACACTGTAAAGAAATTCGGAGTGGTTAACAGATACGATTTAAGAAAGGAATTTCCCATTCTTACTTTAAGAAAGACAGCGTTAAAGAGCGCCACCGATGAAATGCTTTGGATTTGGCAGCAAAAGTCAAACAATGTACACGATCTTCATTCTCACATCTGGGATGAATGGGCAGATGAAGACGGTTCCATCGGCAAGGCCTACGGATACCAGATGTCTGTTAAACATGAGTATAAAGAAGGCATGATGGACCAGGTCGACAGAGTTATTTACGACCTTAAAAACAATCCCTTCAGCAGAAGAATTCTTACAAACATTTACGTGCATAAAGATCTTCATGAAATGAATTTATACCCTTGCGCTTATTCAATGACCTTTAACGTTACTCAGCGTCCAGGGGAAGATAAGCTTACATTAAACGCTATTTTAAATCAGCGTTCTCAAGACGTTTTGGCCGCAAATAACTGGAATGTTGTGCAGTATAGCGTGCTTATCCATATGCTTGCTCAGGTTTGCAACATGAACGTAGGTGAGTTTGTGCATGTAATTGCGGATGCCCACATTTATGACAGGCACATTCCTGCAATCAAGGAGCTCATTACAAGAGAGCCTCTGCCCGCACCTAAGTTTTGGTTAAATCCCGACATTAAGGATTTCTATGAGTTTACAAGAAACGACGTTCGCGTTGACGGATACGAGACTCATCCTCAGATAGAAAACATTGAGGTGGCAATCTAACCATGAATATGATTGTAATTGCGGACAATAACTACGCAATTTCTTATAAGGGAAAGCCTTTGGTCAGCATCCCTGCGGAAAAGAAATCAAGGATGGAAGAGATTAGCGGAAAAGTTATTGTATATTCAAAGAACTATATAGAAGAGCTTCCCGGGAAACAGCCCCTTGTACAGTGTAAAAACCTGATTTTTACAGATAAAACAAAGTGCGATATAAAACCTTCCCAAAACGTTTCTTTGTTTGATGACTTAGCATCTTTAAGAAAAGAGCTAAGTAACTACGATACAAAGGACATTTACATTTTGGATAACGAAAAGCTCTATAAAGAGTTTTTAGATGATACCGATGTAATCCACTTAACAAAAGTAGATTACGAATACGAAGCCGACGCCTTCTTTGAAAACCTTGATGAAAACGAGGACTTTCAAATTACGGCGGATTCCGACGAATTATATTGTTTTAACATTATTTACAGCTTTTTAAAGTACGAAAGAAAGAAATAGTTATGAAATCTCTAAAAACCAAGGCATTGGTTTTGATATTAAACTTAATACTGATGCTTTCTTTATCGGGCTGTGCCGACAGAGAAATCATCATCACTACCGGATTTCAAAGTAACGAGCTTATGAGGATAAACGAAGAATCCTGTTACCTTCCCGAAATGATGCTTTACCTAACGACCGTTCAGAATCAATATGAGATGGTTTACGGCGAGGACATCTGGAACGAGTCAAAAGACGGAGTGCTCCTTAAAGATAAGGTAAAAGACATGGTGCTTGCAAAGGTTGCACAGATTAAGGTTATGAACCTTATGGCCGCATCCTACGGGCTTTCTTTATCTGAAGAAGAGGTAAATGAAGTCTCTGCGGTTTCTTTGGACTTTTATGCATCATTAAATGAAACGGAAAGAAACCTTATCGGAGTAAGCGAAGAAGATATATTTAACATTTACTCCGAATACGCTCTTGCAGACAAGGTATACGATTACGTAATCAGAGACATTAACCCCGAAATAAGCGACGACGAAGCAAGAACCATTACCGTTGAGCAGATCCTTATAAAGACATATGCCACGGATACAAAGGGTAAAATCGTTGAGTATTCGGATCACATGAAAAAAGAAGCCTTAGAGCAGGCAAACTACATTCGTGAGCTTGCTTTATCCGGAGAAGATTCTTTTGAAGCTTTGGCTGCAAAGTATAATGAAGGCGAAGAAGTGACCTATAACTTCGGTAGGGGTCAGATGGCTGAGTCTTTTGAAAACGCAGCATTCTCTTTAGACAAAGATGAAATAAGCGAAGTGGTTGAAACAGAGTATGGCTATCACATCATTAAGTGTATAAGCGACTTTGACTTAGACAAGACCCAGGATAATAAAGTCCAGATTTTAAAAGAAAGAAAAGGAGAGGTCTTTAACGAAACTTACAACGAGTTTGTAAAGGGCCTTACAAAGACTTTAAACGAGAAGCTTTTTGATTCAATCGAAATGATTCACGATAAGGATGTAAAGACCTATACCTTCTTCGATGTGGATTTTTAGAAAACTTTTATAAATGCGAAAACCCAGTATTTATCAGGCTTTCAGGCACTTGATTAGCACTCAAAGCAAATGAGTGCTAATTTTTTATTGACTTTTAAAATCTAGGGGATAAACTTAATATCAGTGAATAACTTTACTAAGAAAGAAGGCTTTTAAATGAACAAACACGGCAGTTTATCTATTAACAGTGAAAACATATTTCCTATAATCAAAAAATGGCTTTATTCCGATCACGATATCTTCTACAGAGAGCTTATTTCAAACGGATGCGATGCCATTACAAAGCTTAAAAAGCTTGCAATGATGGGTGAATATGATTTGCCCGAAGGTTACAAGGGAAGAATTGACGTTATCACAAACGCCGAAGAAAAAACACTTACCTTCATCGATAACGGTCTTGGAATGACTGCCGATGAAGTTGAAGAATACATTAACCAGATTGCTTTTTCCGGAGCTACGGACTTTATTTCAAAGTATAAAGACAAGGCAAACGAAGACCAGATAATCGGTCATTTCGGACTCGGTTTTTACTCAGCATTCATGGTTGCAAAGGAAGTGCACATCGATACACTTTCTTACAAGAAAGACGCAAAGCCCGTTCATTGGGAATGTGACGGCGGTACCGAGTTTACAATGGATGAAGGCACAAAGGCTGAAGTCGGTACAAAGATTACACTTTTCATTAACGAAGATTGCTTAGAGTTTTGTAACGAATATAAGGCTAGAGAAGTAATCAAGAAGTACTGCTCATTCATGCCTACTGAAATCTATTTAAAGAAAGAACCTGCAGAGGTTAAGGAAGTAAAAGAAGGGGAAGAACCTAAGAAGGAAGAGCCTCTTAACGAAACAAATCCTCTTTGGGCTAAGCATCCTAACGAGTGTTCGGAAGAAGATTACAAGAAGTTTTACAGAGACGTATTTAACGATTATAAGGAGCCTTTGTTCTGGATACACCTTAACATGGACTATCCTTTCAACTTAAAGGGTATTTTGTACTTCCCTAAGATCAACATGGAGTACGAATCAATCGAAGGCACCATTAAGTTATACAATAACCAGGTATTTATCGCAGATAACATTAAAGAAGTTATCCCTGAATTCTTAATGCTTTTAAAGGGCGTTATCGATTGCCCCGACCTTCCTTTGAATGTATCCCGTTCGGCGCTTCAGAACGACGGATTTGTTAACAAGATTTCTGAGTACATCACAAAGAAGGTTGCTGACAAGCTTTCCGGAATGTGCAAGACCGATAAAGAGAACTATGAAAAGTACTGGGAAGACATTTCTCCCTTCATTAAATTCGGTTGCTTAAAAGACGATAAGTTCTGCGAAAAGATGACAGACTACATCCTCTTTAAAAACCTTGACGGAAAGTACATGACACTTCCCGAATGCCTGGAAATAAAGCCCATCGATACAGAAGAAGCTACTGATGAAAAGGGCGAAAAGGTAGATGCAGAAGTAGTATCCGAAGAAAACAAGGAAGAAAACAAAGAAGAAGAAAAGAAAGATAAGACCATCTACTATGTAACGGATGAAGTGCAGCAAAGCCAGTACATTAACATGTTTAAGCAGGCTAAGATGGATGCGGTTGTATTAAAGCACAACATCGACCAGCCCTTCATTTCACAGCTTGAAGCTAAAAACGAAGGCATTAAGTTTGTTAGAATCGATGCTGACATTGCAGATTCTTTGACCAATAAGACTTCCAAAAAGGTTAAAGAAGAGCTTGAAGCTTTGGCTAAAGACTTAACACCCGTATTTGAAAGCGCTTTAAAGAAGAAAGACTTAAAGGTAAACGTTGAAAAGCTTAAAGATAAAAAGATTGCCGCTATGATTACTCTTTCAGAAGAGAGCCGTCGTATGCAGGATATGATGAAGCTTTACGCTATGCCCGGTATGGATCCTTCAATGTTTGGAGGAGAAAAAGGCGAAACATTAATCCTTAATGCAAACCATCCTTTGGTTACATACTTAGAGGCACATAAGTCTGAAGACGTATCACTTTTCGCAAGTCACCTTTACGACCTTGCAAAGCTTCAGCAGGCACCTTTGACATCCGATGAGATGACAAAATTTGTTCAAAGAAGCAACGAAATTTTGTTAAAGCTTGCAGAAAACAGTGAAGCAAAATAGTGATAAGTAATCGCATATATTGAGGTATAAAGAAACAGGCACCCAAGCAGTTGTGGTGCTTGTTTTTTTAATGTGTTTTTACTTGATTTTTGGGAAATTTTATTACATTATGTTAACAAGCACGTGATATATTTTTTTATAGCATCCCTAAATATTTTTATACGTAGAATTATTCTATTGGGAGGATACGTAAAAATGTATGTAGATAATGGCGAAT
>JAILCK010000251.1 GCA_024680435.1 Lachnospiraceae bacterium | reverse complement strand
GGATTCATGTTTGATAAGCATGGAAGAAAAGGCTTTTATGTGCCCCTTCTTTTAATGACTGTTGTGGGAATTATATCTTTCTATAGTCTTCAGTTTGCAGAGGGAGGCTTAAGAAACCTTTTATTATATGGTGGCGGCTCATTAATGATGGGCGGCATCCTTTCTTTGATAGGAGCCTTTAACGCAAACTTCCAGGGCCATATTCCCAAGGGATGTGAAGGAAGACTTCAGGGCGTAAGAATGTGCTTTACGGTTTTGATCCCCATGATTGTGGGACCGATTATTTCGCTTATCTTAGGGCTTGATGCCATGGGCTTAAACGGAAACGATTTTGTGCCTCCCTACTCTTTGTTTATGGCGGCTGCAATCGTTGCAATACTTGCAATTATACCTATCACGATAATAAAGAAAGAAAAGTAAATTTAAAAGCTCGTGGTTTTAAGCCACGAGCTTTCTTTTCGACCTTGGTAAATTTGTTTATTGTCTAAAAATTTTATCTCTGTATTTATTTAAAGCAAATAAAAGAATCATTCCTAAGATACCGCAGGAAATCACTTCGCCGGCACTTACTGTAAGTAACAAGAACCAATAAGCATCGGGAACTGCGTATACCTTAATTAAGATAATGGGTACGATAAGTGCGTTTGCAAGGATGGGAGGAACGGGAGCTAAGAACTTATACTTTCTTAATGCGTATGTTCCGAGAGCACCTATGAGTGTTGCCATTGAACCAAACACCACATCCCAAGGAAGGCATCCTGTAACGATATTACTTATAAGGCAGCCGATAAACAATCCGGGAATGGCTGCGGGTGTGAAAAAGGGTAAAATGGTAAGAGCTTCTGAAATTCTTACCTGAATGGCGCCGTTTGCCAACCCAAAAGCGTTGATAAACACAGTGAGCACCACATAGAGAGCTGCAATCATGGCAGCCTGTGTGATAAATAGAGCTTTCTTATTCATATTATTCTCCTTTAGTTTTATTTAACGTCAGGAAGGTCTCGAACTGACGTAGAACCTGCTTAGTATATAATCAAAATTTTAAAATGTCAAATAAAAAAGATGGTCGGTTAAGACCATCTTTTTGTTTCTTGATCCTATAATCCTTCTACATAGGAAACACCATCTATGTCGCGAAGACTTTGGAACAATAAATCGTGGTTTCTTTTCTGCTTTGATTTTAACACCACAATGTAGGCGTGCTTTCCTTCTTCGAAAGTTGACTCATACTCGGTTCTTATGCTGTCGATTTCAAGATCCATTTCTCTTATCTTTCTCATGAAATCACCGAGGCTGATTTTTGAATTAAGCTCCACATAAGCTTCCACAACCTTTGAATGCATACGCATGTTGTTGTCCCAGCGGTGGATGATTGAAAGTACCAGGAAAATGGTGGCACCGCCTAAAATAGCGGCTTCGTATAAACCGATACCTACGGCCAAACCAACAGCGGCTGCGGCCCAAAGACCTGCGGCGGTTGTTAAGCCCTTAATCTGATTACGTCTTGTTACGACGATTGTACCGGCACCAAGAAAACCGATACCGCTTACTACCTGGGCACCCATTCTTACAGGGTCGCCTACGTTATACATTTGATAGATGTATTGGTTTGTAAGCATGATAAGACAGGAGCCTACGCACACAAGCATGTAGGTTCTAAGTCCTGCGGGTCTGTTTTTAAGACCTCTTTCCAAGCCGATTATTCCTCCAAGAACAATCGCAACAAGTATTCTTACCACTATGGCAAGATGTGTTACTTCGTGTATATGCACAATAAAACCTCACTTTGAATTATATTTTTAAATATAATAACTAGTATACCATCTAAGTACTCATATAACCACTTTTTTTGTAACATTATTTCTTATAAAAATTTGAAAATGGTATTTTCTTTTATAAATGCAATATATAATGCTTTTCTATTCTTTGTTTTCCCCTTATAGTTAAGGTAGATATGTGTAATTCTACAAAAACGGAGGTTAAAATGCAGCAAAACAGATATTTCCCCGAAGTAAACGGCAACTTTGCATTTGGATGTATGAGACTGCCTATGAACAATGACAAGGTAGACTATGAAG
>JAILCK010000356.1 GCA_024680435.1 Lachnospiraceae bacterium | reverse complement strand
TGCATACAAGCGATTTAAAAAGAACCCCGACAAAGAATTTGAAAAGTTTTGTAAAAAAGAAAAATGGTGGCTTGATGATTTTGCACTTTTCATGGCTTTAAAGGAAAATCATAATTATAGACCCTGGAATGAATGGGAAGACGGCCTTAAGTTAAGAAAGCCTAAGGCCATAAAAGAAGCTAAAGAAAAGTATCAAGAAACCATCGGCTTTCATAGATTCGTGCAATACGAATTTACTAAGCAATGGACTCTTCTTAGAAAATACGCTAAAGATAACGGAATAAAGATCATAGGTGACATACCCATTTATGTGCCCTATGATTCTGCCGATGTATGGGCAAATCCTTTAAACTATCAGCTTGATGAAAATCTTGATCCCATCAAGGTTGCAGGCTGTCCTCCGGATGCCTTTGCAAAGACCGGTCAGCTTTGGGGAAATCCCATTTATGACTGGAAGAAGATGAAGGAAGATAAGTTTTCCTGGTGGGTTAAAAGGCTTTCAAAAAATGCGGAGTGCTTTGATGTAATAAGAATCGATCATTTCAGGGGCTTAGAAAGCTACTGGGCTATTCCCTACGGCGATAAGACGGCGGAATTCGGTAAGTGGGTTAAAGGCCCCGGAAAGGCTTTTGTTAACACCATTAAGAAAGAACTTCCGGATGTTGAATTTATCGCTGAAGACTTAGGTTTCTTAACACCTGCTGTTAAAAAGCTTCAGTTAGATTCGGGCTTCCCCGGTATGAAAATCCTTGAATTTGGCTTTGATGCCACAAAGAAAAACGACTATACTCCCGATTGCTATACAGAAAACTGTGTTTGCTACACAGGCACTCACGATAACGAGACGCTGATTCAGTGGAGCAAACGCATTGCACCAAAGTGCGTAAGATTTGCCCGTAAGTATTTAAAGCTTGCAGAGACGGATGATTTGTGCGAGGCTATTATAAGGGCCGGCATGAATTCAAAGGCTGACCTTTTCATGGTACAGATGCAGGATTATTTAAAACTTGGAGCTGATGCCAGAATGAATACGCCAAGCACTTTGGACCCTAAAAACTGGGTATGGCGCATGAAGAAGGGAGCAAATACAAAAGCCCTTTCAAAGAGACTATATAAACTTACTAAGGAAGCAGGCAGAATTTAATATTATATGGAAAGACAGATTAACGGTAAGATTACAGATTTTAATGAGCCCTTTATAATTCAAAGAGCAGACCCTTATGTTTACAGGCATACGGACGGAATCTACTACTTTACAGCGTCCGTTCCGGAATATGACAAGATTGTTCTTAGAAAAAGCGATTCTTTAAAAGGGCTTAAAAATGCTAAAGAAGTCGTAATCTGGAATAAGCATGAATCGGGAGAAATGAGTAAGCATATTTGGGCTCCCGAATTACATTTCCTTGACGGAAAGTGGTATATCTACTTTGCCGCAGGAATGGAAGAAGATAAGTGGCGCATTCGTCCTTTCGTTCTTGAATGCGAAGGAAATGATCCGTGTAATGATAAGTGGATAGAAAAAGGAATGATTCAAAAAAGTGATGACGATATTTATTCCTTTTTATCATTTAGCTTAGATGCCACCATATTTGAAAATAAAGGCGAAAGATATTACGTTTGGGCTGAAAAAGTGGCTGCGGGAGTTGGTATTTCAAATTTGTACATTGCAAAGATGGAATCTCCGATTAAGTTAAAAACTCCTCAGGTGTTACTCACCACTCCCGATTATGACTGGGAGAGAGTGGATATTTGGGTTAATGAAGGCCCTGCGGTTTTAAAGCATGACGGAAAAATCTATCTTACCTATTCCGCAAGCGCAACGGGAGAATGTTATTGCATGGGTATGCTTAGCATAGGCGAAGATGAAAATCTTTTAGATCCGAGAGCATGGGTTAAAGAAAAGAAACCGGTTCTTTCATCAGATGCAAATAAAGGCTTCTTCGGCCCCGGACATAACAGTTTCACGAAACTTCCCGACGGAAGTGATGTATGTGTGTTTCATGCAAGAACTTATAAGGATATTGAAGGCGATCCTTTATACGATCCCAACCGTCACACTATGCTTATGAAGGTTGAGTTTAGCAAAGATAACACACCGATTTTTTCTTATGAAAACATGATAAAGTAACATCTAATC
>JAILCK010000354.1 GCA_024680435.1 Lachnospiraceae bacterium | reverse complement strand
CCCTGATCCCCAAGGGTTGATTTATAAAAATATATAATGAAAGCGATATAAGCTCCTATTGTAATTGCAACGACCGCAACCACAAACAAGACAGTGGATAAACCGTTCATTACGTTTGTAAAAATGTTTTCGCCCACATCTTTTCTTAATATAATGTTGATTCTTAAGAAAAGGGCTGAAACAAGGCTAAGTATAAAAGCCGGAAAAATGTATCTTGAAAGAGCTTTTACATCATATTTAATCAATTTGCCTAACATGCGAACACCTCCCTAAACAAAGCATCCACAGACATTTTCTTTTCTTCTCTTATTTCATCGACGGTAGAGTTTAAAATAACCTGTCCCTTCTTTAAGAACAAAACTCTGTCGATTACACCTTCGATATCTCTTATAAGGTGTGTTGAAATGATAACGGTGGAATCTTCACAATAGTTTTGAAGAATGGTCTTTAAAATATAATCTCTTGCTGCAGGGTCAACGCCTCCGATTGGCTCATCAAGGCAATAAATCCTAGCGTTTCTGCTCATGCAAAGAATAAGCTGAACCTTCTCCCTGTTACCCTTTGACAATGCCTTGAAGGTTTTCTTTAAATCAAGGTCTAAGTCCTTAAGCATCGCATAGGCTCTGTTTTCGTCAAAGTCATTAAAGAAATCCTTGTACATTGTTACAAGTTCGCCGATTTTCATCCAATCGGGAAGTGCGCAGCGCTCAGGTAAATAAGAAACCAAAGCCTTACTTTCCTTTCCGATTTTTTTGTCGGCTACCAAGATTTCACCGGAATTTGGAGTAAGCAAACCGCTTATCATCTTAATTAAAGTAGTCTTGCCACTTCCGTTTGGACCTAAAAGTCCGACAATCTGTCCCGATTCAAGCGAAAGGTTTAAATTATCAATCGCCGTTTCACTACCATAGCGCTTAGTAAGTGCCACAGTATTTAAGTTAACACTCATTTTTATTTTCCCTCCTCATTAAGGTAAGCTTGGACAAGTCTTATCACATCTTCACCTGAAAGCCCGAGCTCTTTCATCTTTCCCACAAAGATTTCAACCTGCTCTTTAGCCATGTCATCTCTGTTGTTTTCAATATCGGTCTCCTTGTCTGTGACGAAACGTCCCAGTGTTCTTTGGGTGCTTAGGATACCGCTACGCTCCAGTTCCAAGAAAGCTCTTTGAACCGTATTGGGATTGACTCCCGCTTCCATTGCGATTTCCCTTACGGACGGCACTTTATCGCCCGGCTTGTAGGTTCCGTTGATTACCCGCAGCTTTATCTGATCTATAAGCTGCAGATAAATCGGTCGGTCATTGGTAAATTCCCACATCACTATTTCCCTCCTTATAGTAGCTGTGTTACTGTACTAAGCGCTTAATACAGTAATACACCCTTTTAAGAACAATGTCAACATTTTTTCTCGCTTTTTTTAAAAAATTGTATTAATATACATCTATGGGTTTATAAAAATTTAATAAATACCCTAAATCTGCTAAATAAAGGAGAACAGAAAAATGAAGTCAGCAAAAGAATATCGCCAGATCGCGAGAGAGTCACTTAAGGGCAACTGGGGAGCAGCCATTGGTGCAGTTATCGTTTACGATTTGATGCTTGGCGCACTCTGCTTTACAGCAGTAGGTTCCATCGTTTTGGGCGGAGCTTTAATGTGTGGTCTTGCATACGTATTCATGATGACAATCCGTGAAAAGAAGGTTACATTCGAAAACCTTTTTGAAGGATTTAAGAAGCCCGGCTTTTCAGCAACAATCGGTCTCAATGTTAAGATGACCATCTTTATCTTACTTTGGAGCATGCTTTTCTGCATTCCCGGTATCATTGCAGTATACAAATACAGCATGGCACCCTACATCCTTATGGATCATCCCGAAATGACAGGTGGCGAAGCTATCACAGCAAGTAAGAACTTAATGAAGGGTAAGAAGTGGAAACTCTTCTGTGTAGAATTCAGTTTCATCGGATGGTGCTTACTTGGAGCATTAACATTCGGTATTGCTTACATCTGGATTGCACCTTACATGCAGGCAACATGCGCTGCTTTCTATGAAGACATCAAAGATGAAGTTGGCACAACAGTAGCTGAGTAATTAAAGCTAAATATTTAAAGAGCGTACAGTAATCTGTACGCTCTTTTCTTATGAATTAATGTAATCAACGATACTTTTCTTTAATGCTTTTGCGGAAAGTGAGTTTAACTTTAAGTCAAAGCCACAAAATACAAATTCTGCCTTTCCTTCTTTATAAGTAAATAAAGCTGACTTTGGCTCATTGTCAGTAAAGTTTGGCACAAATTCAAGTATTGGCTTTGCACCGCTAATTTCTTTTATGGCTAAAGAAACCGAATTGTCCACAAGCTCTTTCCATTGATAGTCTCCATACTCTTCGCTTGGAAAGTTTAGAAGAATCGGATGATTTTTATCTATCATAAAGCCAACGGGTGCTTTTGAAGGGAAATGCACCGGCGACCAAAATACGGGGATGAAGCTATTCTTAGTAAGCTCATCTTTCTTATAATACTCGGGCGTGATTATGTACTTTCCGCCTTTCTTTATAGCTTCATCATATTCTTTCTTTGTGCTTACAAGCTTTTCTTTAGGTATATTTACATCTTCATCCTTATATACAAATATACGCCAGAAGTTACTGTATTCTTTTTCTCCCTTAACACTTATGTAAACCTTAAGTAAAGAGTTTTCTTTTACAAAATCAATGGGAATTTCTATGCATGTTTGCTCCCCTTTTTTCTTATATGAAGCCTTGAACACTTCTTTGTTAGCTTTATAATCAACAATCTTTAAGTCAAATACAGGTTCTTTTATCGGTTGCTTTGATACGTCGTACAAAGAAACCTTTGCCTTAATGGTTTCCCCGATTTTATATATGCGCTTTGCTTCAAACAAGGGTACCGTTTCAGAGCAAAATGCCCTCCACTCTTTAGGCTTTATAATCCCCTTAGACTCATACATTACGTCTAAAATTCCAACCGTCGCGGTGCTCTGCCCCGTGTAATCCGTTAAGGATAAAAGCTGAAAGCCTCCCATTCCTTTGGTTCTAAGCACTGCTTCTATATCTTCTTTATAAAGCTTGCAGGCCAAATCTCCCGAAGCCAAAACATAATCTCTAAGCCTGTCATATACTCCGTGCTTAACCATTTCTTTTTT
>JAILCK010000346.1 GCA_024680435.1 Lachnospiraceae bacterium | reverse complement strand
GGTTCGTGCAATTTCCACACGAAACTAATCGGTTTACTTCCCTTATGACTTACATAGTCTGCATTTCCCAAGAAAACAAAGCTCGATGTATGCGATAGTGTTCTCTTATGCTCTCTTACAAAGAGAGAAACGTTTGTATTCATTTTATCATGTTCAACATACCGCTTCGCAGTTTTGCTTGTATTGGATAAGCCGCTCTGTGTCTGCCAATGGAACAGAGTTTCACTGATTGCATAATCCTCATACATAGTTGAAGGAGAAAAGTCTTTCTCTGATTTATTCAGATTAATCAGGAAAACATCCGTATTTTTTGTATCAAAGAACTTGACGCCCTCTCTAAAATCAGGTGCTTGTTTTTCGTTGTAATAGTCAAATGCAGCCAGAATCTGTCTCGTGCTATAGTTGCAGTGAACATCTAAAGGGCACTCAAACGAATACTCATTTTCTTTTGCCACAAAATCGATATGTTTTAAATTGTAACGAAGAACCTGGAGAAGCTCATCCTTTACAAAATCCTGCTTTACTATACTATCAATGCCTTCATCGATTGACGTGAATCCTTCTTTCTCTGGTGTTTTTCCATAGAAGGAATAGTAGAGCATATTTCTCATTAACCTTTCAATGTTGCTTGCCGGCTTTTGTTTAGTCTCTAAATACTTAATCCAATATCGGAGAAGCCTGCTAGAATTAACCTGCAAAATTCCCGAAAACTTCTTATAGATTTCGTCCTCCACATCATCGTCAGATTCCAGAAGCCCCGCCCACTTGCAAAGCCTTCTAAATGATCTACTTCCATCGCTACGATACATTTCTACCATGGATATACCATAATAATCCAGGAAATAATCAAGTCTTAACGGAAGCGAAGTATCGCCTTCAAAATATCGTACCTTATTAGTAAGCGTCGTCTTATCTATCGTATTCTGCTTAAGATTGCTAAGAACATACTCTTTTGCAAGTTTTTCAAGTTCAATGTAGCACCCTCTCGGTATTGATGAAAAATCATCCTCTACAATCTTTTCGACAGATTTTCTTGTGCTTCCTATCATTGCCCTGAACTTTGATTCGAAGTTATACTTCTTATGAGCCTGCCCTATAAAATCAAGAACAGTCAAACACTCTTTATCCGGATGCAATCTAAGACCACGGCCAAGCTGTTGCAGAAAGATAGTCGCGCTTTCCGTTGGTCTCAAAAAAAGGATTGTGTCTACCTCTGGAATGTCTACTCCTTCGTTATACAAATCTACGACGAATATAAACTTTGTCTTTCCAGACACCAAATCTTCTTTTGCACCAGCTCTAATATCATCTACACTGTTAGCAGATAATGCAATCGAAGGCACCTCATGATCTGTAAAAAAATTAGCCATGAATTCAGCATGAGCTACACTTACGCAGAATCCTAATCCATGAACTTTTTTTATGTCATTAACCTTGCGCAATACCGTATTAAATATTAATTCAGCTCTTTTGGTATCAGCGGTATATATGTTTTCAAGCTCCGATACATCGTACTTTCCCTTCCATGTTAACCCGCTGTAGTCTATCGAATCGGAGACGCCAAAATACATGAATGGACTAAGCAATTTTCTATCTATTGCTTCTGCCAAACGCATTTCAGAGGCAATTCGCCCATCAAAGTAGTCCAACACATTTTTCCCGTCCAGTCTTTCAGGGGTAGCAGTCAATCCTAAAAGAATTTTAGGATTGTAGTAGCCCAACAAACCTTGATAAGACTGGGCCGCAGCATGGTGAAATTCGTCAACAATAATAAAATCATAGAAATCTTTAGCGGTATGCTCTTCGAAGTCAGATGCCACAAATGACTGAATACTCATGAAGAGGTGATTTTTCTGTGTAGGTTTTCTGCCATCAACATACAAATCCCCAAAGTTAAAATCATTTAACACTTCTCTAAACTTCTGAATACTCTGTTCCAGTATTTCTTTTCTATGCGCTATAAATAAAAGCCTAGCGTTAGGATTTTTCTCATAATATCTTCTAAAATCAAATGCCGCTATGACCGTTTTTCCTACCCCTGTGGACGCCACAACAAGATTTTTGTAATGTCCGTTGACTTCTCTCTCAGCTTCAAGTGCATCTAATATTTCTTGCTGATATGGATAAGGGCGAATCGAACAAAGCAGGTGCATTCTGGAGGTTTCAAAATCATATTCTTTTGATAATTCAAATCCTAGTTTGCTCTTGCAATCATCATCTTCAGGATCAAACGTTTCAAAAGAAGGATTATTCCAATAGCTTTCAAACGTTACCTGACATTTGTTCACTATATCAAATGATTCTTTTTCTGTTACCTTCAAATTCCATTCAAGTCCGTCAGTCAACGCCGGGTTAGAAAGATTAGACGAACCTATATATACTGTTGAAAAGCCTGTGTCCCTCTTGAAAATGTATGACTTGGCATGCATTCTCATATGGTCAGTCTCATAATTAATCTTTACTTCTGTATTAGGCAACTGCGCTAACTCCATTATGGCCTTATAGTCTGTAGCCTTCATGTAGGTTGTAGCAATTACTCTAAGTTTTGTTCCAGTTCTTGATGTAAATTCTCTTAAATCTGGCAGTATCCTTTGAACTGCACTCCACTTAATAAATGAAATCAAAAGGTCTACCGAATCAGAACTTACTATCTCTTTCTTTATTTCTGAAAGCATAGAAGGTTCTTGCTTAGCACCAGTAAAAAGAGTGCTTTCCAACAGTGAAGTTTCTGGTCTTACTGTTTTACTATTAGATATACTCCTTGAATTATTTAACTTCTGATATAGAGAGCGAAGCATCTCCCCTTTATCTAAAATCGATAACGCAGCAAAATCCTCATCCCCAGTTGCATTTTTAATATCATCAATAATTTCATTGCAAAGCTTAATTTGTGCAACAAGTGCTTCTTTATCTTCTGAACTATTGTAACTATCTCTTATATATCTAAGGCCTTTTTGCAAAACATATGAAATATATATAGTAAGCACCTTACGCGCATCGTCGACATCTAACTTAGCTAAATCTATGTCATATTTTTCGGCATCGATTACAGAAAGCTCGTTACCAAGCCTTGTATTTACTATTTGTTCATAGATTCCATCGTTAATCAAAATTGAAACCTCCCAAATGCTTTGTAAATAATTGCAAACTCATTAATATTTTATCACTACATATGGCAAATCGCCACACTCATCGTGTGGCGATCTACTATTATTTCGCTTCTTTCTATTCAGTAGAAAAGCAAATAACTCGACCGTTTACGAAAACTGAACCCGGCTTTGCCTTTCCAGCATCTTCACATTCTATTTTTTTCTTAAGCTCATTTTTAACCATGATATCGTAATCATTATCAGTCAGAAGGCTCATCATCTTGTTTCGATAATCAGACGCTATAGATTCAACATCCCCAAGCATTGATTCTTTAAACATATTGTAAGAGACGTATCTTTTTCCCGTCGAGCAACACAAGTATTTGTAGTTCATTAATTCGTCCCACACCCAAGCCTCATATCTATCATAATATCTGTCCTCCGTGAATTCCATGAAGAACTCTATTTTCCCTTTCATTTCAACTATTTCGATGGAGCGCTTACGAAATTTCGATTTTTTCAAAAAAATCCGATATGCTTCATCTTCTAATATCTCTCCAACCGACATATTGTAGATTTGCGCCAATTCAACTATATTATCTATCCCCGGTAACTTAAAAGCCCGTTCCCAATTACTAACAGATTTGGGTTGAACATCTAACTTGTCCGCCAGCTCTTGTTGTGTCATCCCGTAGAACTCTCGAATTTCCTGTAATCTCATTCCAAAAGAAACAAGATCAAATTTATATTTATCATTCATGATATTCTTAACCTCCAATAAGTTAATGATAATACAGCCCTATCGTATTTGAAAAGGAACCGCCGGTTCCATTTTGTATCTGTCCCAATATGAATATCACATCCATTCAGGGAGTAAATTTGCCCCAAAATTCCCTTAAAATCACCCATTTTGTCCCAATACATAATCCATTCAAAATTGGGAGTAGAATTTGCCAATTTCTACTCCCAATTCAAAGCATTTTTGCTATTGGGACAATTGCTATGATAATCGATGGTTTGGTGTGTGATTTTGCTCCCAATCTGACAATTATTTTGTATTGGCCCCGGGAGCGAGATATTTAAGGGAAAGAAGTGAAAATGGGACGGGTGAGAGGGTGAAATGGTTCCAAAAGAGGATTAGAATACACAAAAAACCGCCGCATTTTCATGCGGCGGCGATTTTACACTGGTGTACCTACTTCTATTAGATTTCCATCTAAGTCATAAAACCTTACTACCTTCTGGCCCCAGGAATGAGTCATAAGTCTATTCACATACTTAATGTCAGGGTAGAGGTTTTCTAGTTTCTTCACAAAGCTTTCGATATCTTTTTCTTCAAAGTATAGTTCAGAAGCATTGTTTTCAGGAATGGTTTCTTTT
>JAILCK010000295.1 GCA_024680435.1 Lachnospiraceae bacterium | reverse complement strand
CCCGATGCTGCAAGCTGTGTAGAAGCTGTCTTTAACAAGGTGTTGAACACTTCTTTTGCTCCGTTTACAAGGTCATCAGAATTTGAATCGATTGTATCAAGGCCTGTGTAGAGCTTTATAATACCGTCGTTTAACTGTCCCGCTCCGTTTGATAATTTAAGCAAGCCCTTATACATTTCATCGGAACCGTTGATTAAAGCGTTCATAGCATCGTCAATCTTTGATAAATCACTCTGAAGCTCTTCCATCTTATCTGTGGCATCAAAGTCTAAAGAACTGAACACGCTGTTTGATACAAGCAAATACATTCCAAGTTCATCAAAGTCCTTAACATCGGCTTCCATGGTGATTTCTTCGGGGATTTTTACTTCTTCTTTATCCGCATCAAGGTTTAAATCCTCCTTAAGTCCGGGAAGTGCAAGACCTACAACCGCATATCTTGCTCCGTCATAAACCACACGACCGTTAGATACAGATACATTAGAAAACTTTTCATTGTCTAACGCTGTTACGGTACTTGCCAAGAAAGGAACATAGACCTTTTCTTTTTGTCCGTTTATTTCTTTATACTCAAATCTCTTATTGTCAAAGCTTACCTTTACTTCAAGGTGACCGCTTTTACCCTTAAGGTTTGAAGGCTCAACAACCTTTCCGTCAAGCTTATATTGAACCTTCACATCAAGGGGAAGGTTTGCGGATTTTGCGTCCTGCACTCTGTCTTCATCCTCTTCAATCCAGACACTGTCCATAACCTTTGTAACGCTTCCCGTTGAGTCGGTGAATACGTATACTACTTCGTCATTGCTAAGGGCATCCGTTTCTTCGTTAAAAGAAACCGTCTCATTTGAAGAAACCGTTTTGTCCAAAGAAACCGTTTCTTCTGTAAGAGCCTTACTCTCCTCTTTATTCTGTTCCGCATATGCCACAGCACCGCTTCCAAGCAAAACAGAAGCTGTAAGTGTAACTGCTATCAATGCTTTTATTGATTTTTTCATGATAAAACCTCTCCTTTCTGTTTCATTCCAAGTGTTGTATGAATGATTGCTCCGTCAAAGAGTAAAAGTAACGGAGGCAAAATAAATATTACGCAGATCATACTGATGATGGCGCCTCTTGCCATAAGCATGCACATGGAGCTTATTATGTCGATGTTTGAATAAAGGGCTACTCCGAATGTGGAGCAGAAAAGGCCCATGCCGCTTACGATTATTGAGTTTATTGAAGTACGAAGGGCTGTCTTTACGGCTTCTTTTTTATCAAGGCCGTTTCTTCTTTCCGTCTTATACCTTGTAGTCATTAAGATTGCGTAGTCTACCGTTGCTCCAAGCTGGATGGTGCTTATACAGATGGGAGCTATGAAGGGTAGGGTCTGACCTAAGTAATGAGGAAGGCCTAGGTTAATAAAGATGGCCGTTTCGATTACCGTAATCAAAATGACGGGAAGTAAAGCGCTCTTTTCAACAACCATGATGATAATGAATATGGCCGCTATGGATACGATGTTAACCACTTCAAAGTCATGACCTGTAGTCTCTATCATATCTTTCATACAGGGAGCTTCGCCGATTAACATTCCCTTTTCATCGTATTTCTTTACTATGTCGTTTATTTCATTTATCTGCTCATTAACCGCATCGCTTGCAACGGCGTATTCTGAGTTAATAAGCACAAGCTTCCAGTTATCACTCTCAAGCATTTCGGTTACCTTTTCAGGAATCATTGATTCGGGAACCAAAGGGCCTACAACCGTTTCCATTCCGATTACCTTTTGAATGCCGTCAATGCTTTCAATTTCTTTAAGCATCTCTCTGGTTTCTTTTTCCGGTAATTTAGAATCCGTTAAAAGCATATGTGTGGAGGCTACGTTAAATGTTTCAGCCAGTTTCTTGTTTGCCTTAACAACTTCTATATCCTGAGGTAGGCAAGCGCCCATATCGTAATAAACTTCATTTTGTGTTGAATGATATCCGTAGTAAGCGGGAGCTACGATTGCAAGGAAAGCTATCAAAAGAGCCGGGAAAATCTTTACAACCAAGCCTGCAAGCTTATCCTGCTTAGGTAAAATGGGTTTATGTCTTGTCTTAAGCAAAGGCTTATCAAGCACTAAAATAAGTGAAGGTAAAATCGTTACACATCCTATAACTCCAAGGAGCACGCCCTTAGCCATTACAATTCCAAGGTCTGCGCCGAGGGTAAATGTCATAAAGCAAAGAGCTATAAAGCCTGCTACTGTTGTGATGGAACTTCCCACAACTGATGTCAGTGTATCTTTTATTGCGACTGCCATGGCTTCTTTGTGATCGTCATACGTCGTAAGTTTTTCGTTGTATGAATCCCAAAGGAAGATTGAATAGTCCATTGTGACGGCCAACTGAAGCACTGCCGACAAGGCCTTGGTGATATATGAAATCTCACCCATAAAGATGTTTGAGCCTAGG
>JAILCK010000238.1 GCA_024680435.1 Lachnospiraceae bacterium | reverse complement strand
TCGGAAGCACGCTTAGCTTCAACGTCCAAAACGGGAAGCTCTTCGTTAATGTTCTTTAAGCCAAAAGAAATGTTTTCATAAACAGTCATGTTGGGCCAAAGAGCGTAGTTTTGGAAAAGAAATCCGACTTTACGCTTGTTGGCGGGCACGTTGATTCCGGCGTTTGAATCAAACACAACCTTATCGCCGATTGTGATGCGGCCTTCGGTAGGGGTCTCAAGTCCTGCGATCATTCGAAGG
This sequence comes from Lachnospiraceae bacterium, assembly GCA_024680435.1. Taxonomy (GTDB): domain Bacteria; phylum Bacillota; class Clostridia; order Lachnospirales; family Lachnospiraceae; genus UBA1258. The sequence goes on along the minus strand of JAILCK010000238.1, from coordinate 3,859 downwards.
ATCGTGGTTTTACCGCAACCTGAAGGGCCAAGTAAAGTTATAAATGAATTGTTGGGAATATCTAAGCTAACGTTATCAACGCCAAAGAATTTTCCCCAACGCTTGGTGATATTTTCAAGTTTAATTTCAGGCATTTTACTTACCTCCTATGCCGTCGTCGAGGCTTGCCCCGGTTAATTTGTTAACGAGTGTGTTAAACACTAAAATCGTGACTATCAAAATCAAATTGATGGCACTTGAGAATGCGTAGAGTCCCATTTCGTCAAAGTAATCAAGGGTTGTTGAAAGGATAAATCCTTGAGTACACAAAAGAAGGAACAATGACAATTCTCTTAAGCATGTCATAAAGGGAAGTAAATATCCGCTTATGATTGATGACTTCTGGATGGGGATAATGATCTTTGTCATTCTCTTAATCCATGAAGTATCCTGTATTATCGCAGCCTCTTCAAGTTCACCGCTTATCTGAAGCATTGAGTTAAGTGAGCTTCTTGACGCGAAAGGAATGTACTTAACCACACCTGCAATGATTAAGAGTGTGTAAGTGTTGAAAAGGTTGATTCTTTCATTCGAAAACAGTATAAAGAACGCAGCGCCTACAGCGATTGAAGGCATAAGGTAAGGAAGGAATGCTACGTTGTTTACGTAGTTTGCCCACTTGTTTCTTCTCTTCTTTGCAACTGCGTATCCAATCAAAGTACCGATGGTACCTGCGATGAGGGCACAAACAACAGCCAAGAAAAGTGTGCCTCCGAAGGCATGCCAGATGGTGTTGTTGTGAAGGATACCTGATTGACCGTACATACCGTTTTCGGTGATGTTTTCGCTTGTTGCCCACCACTTTGTGGTAAGGTGTGCAAGGTTTCCGGAATACAAGAAACTGTAGTCACCGGGGTTAGGTAAGAAGGTTTCAAGTGCGAAAAGAAGTATCGGCCAAATACTTGTAAAGAAAGTGATAAGTATAAAGATGATTGCCACCAGATACTTACCTATCTTACCGATTCTAAGTTTCGTAAGCTGTCCTGATTTACCTGTTACTGTTGTGTAGTTTTTACGGCTCTTTAAGCTTAGCTGGTTCATGCCGAGGATGATGACACCAAAGATCATCATGATGATGGCAAGGATACTTGCTTCGCCTGTGTACTTAGAGTTCATCGAAATGTACTTTGTTGAAAGAGTCGTAAGGTTTAAGTAGTGCGGTACGGGGTAGCTTCCCATTGCGCTTCCGAATACCAAAAGGATGGTGGAAAGGATGGCTGGTTTAATCATGGGAAGTGTTACCTTAAACATGATTTTTGCCTTGGGAGTATCTAAGATTGTGGCCGCTTCCTCCAGATTTGCGTCCATATTCTTAAATATTCCTCCTATAAGAATATAAGCAAAGGGCGCATAGTGGAGGCCCAAAACCATTGCACTTGGGAACAATCCCTGGCACCACCATGTGGGGAAGTATACATGGAACAAAGAAGCCAAAAGGCCGTCCGAAGTTCCCGTAACCTTGTTTGAATAAAACATGTGCTGCCATACAACTGCCAATGTCCATTGAGGCATGATGTAAGGGAAAATGAAAATTGAACTTAAATACTTTTTAAATTTCATATCCGTTCTTGTTACAAGGAAAGCAAAAAGCCCACCGAAAAGAATGGATATGATACAAGTTAAAACTGAAAGAAAGACTGTATTTACAAGGGGAGTCCAAAGGTTTGTCTTTGCAAGCTTACTTGTAAAAAGGTCTGTGTAGTTTACAAGTGTGTACCCTGATGTGCGCTTTGTTAAGTGCTGATCTATGGTACCGGGGTGAATTTGAAATGTGTCTTTAACTATTGCGACAATAGGTGCCACTGTACTGAAGGTAAGCACAATGCCAAAGAGAAGTAAAATTATGTTCTGAGGCTGTGAAAACCAAGTCTTTACTTTATTTCTAAAGATTGCACCTTTGTCAGGTCTTGTCGTCTCCTGCATAGGGGTACTCCTTCTTTAAAAGAAGGGATGCGGCTTATGGGAAGCAGCATCCCTTTGTAAATGTAGCCTATTATTTATTCGGGCTTATAGTGATCGAGAACGTCGATCCAGCTTCCTACTGAGAAAGAAACTTCTGAGCAGTACAAAGGATCTTCAAGTACGAGTTCGCCCTGGCCTTCGCCTGTCCACCAGTCATAACCTCTGTCGTTCTTAGCAGGGAATTCGTCTCCGCCACCCTGTGAGTGATGGAACTTTTCTTCGATTGCCTTTGCAACATCGGGGTTAGCTGAGTAACCGCCCATGTCCTTACCCCAAGCTTCGAAACCGTCAGCTGTGCAGGTCATGTATGCGATGAATGCGCATGCTGTCCAAGGAAGGGGTGAGTTCTTTGTTACAAATAAGTAGTGGCAGTAACCGTATCCGCCGATACCTGTGTAACCGTCTTCGTATGCTGCAACCTTAATGTTGTTAACAGATACGTTAGCTGATTCTTCTACAGAACGAAGTTTTGAATAAACCAAAAGTCCTGACTGATCCTTAGCGGATGCATCAACCAATGTGTTACAGATAGGACCATCGTCTGTCTGTTCGTTGTAGTTGTTAACCCAAAGCTTAATGAATGCAAGTGCGTAAGCGCCGTTAGCACCAAGGCCAAGTTCGCTTGCATCAGACTGCATTTCCTGAATTGTGGGCTCGAAGTAAGCTTTCTTTGTGTCATCAAGCTTATCGTAAGCTGCCTTAAGCCAGTCAGCATACTTGTCAGCTGTAAGCATCATAAGGAAGTTCTTACCAACGATTTCAGAGTCAACGCCCATGAACAAAGGATGTGAACCTTCATAGATGAAGTCCCAGCAGTTTGTAAACTTAGCGTCGCCTGTGCAGTTGAACATGAATACTTTGTTAAGTGTCTGAAGAGGAAGGAATCCTTCGAAAGCATCGGGTGTTGTGCCGTTTGCTTCTGCCCATTCCTTGGGAACGAAGGTCTTTAAGATTCCTGTGTCAACCATCTTAGACTGAATCTGGTTACCATCCTGAATAAGGGTCATTGCGAATGTACCTTCACTCTTGAAAGAGTCGGATGTTAACTGTTCAAAGATTTTGTTGTTCTTAGGCTGCTGCCATTCAAACTCCATGTTGTAGCTTGAATCGATAGACTGAAGATATTCAATGAATTTAGGAAGTGCTGACTTACCACGGCTAGAGTTACCAACACCGTAGAATGTCTTACCGTTAGATTCTTCGATTGCTTTCTTAGCAAGTTCTTCAAGAGTCATACCTTCAGCTTCTTTGATGATTAAATCAATGCCTGTAAGCTCTTCTTCAACTTCTGCGGGAGCAGCTTCTGTTGTCTGCTCTGTTGTCTGCTCTGTTGTCTGTGTTTCAGTTTCTGCCTTAGGTGCGGGTGTGTTGCTTGCTGCAGGCTGTGAGCCGCAGGCTGTAAACACCATTGTGCACGCTAAGAGGGCTGCTAAAACTTTCTTTTTCATATATTTGCTATCCTCCTTTACGCAATATGCACTAAAGAACACTTCTCCCCATAAAGAAAATGTACTTATCGGTGCATTTGTTACCTGATAAGTACATTTTACTTGTGCATATTTTATTTTTGCAGAGGACAAAACTGACATTTTTTGTAAAAAATATACATCTTTTACTCAAGACCGTTTGTCTGATAGTCGGAAGGCGACTTCCCAACAAGCTTTTTAAAGGTGTTTGAAAAGTAAGCAATGTCCTGATATCCGCACATTTCCGTCACTTCATAGACCTTAACCTGCACGTCTTTTAAATAGTCCATAGCCTTTCTTATTCTGTATCTGGTTAAATAGTTGTTTATGCCAACATCAAGCTCTGATTTAAACAAACGGCTTATGTGCCCTTCGCTTACACCCATGGAATC
>JAILCK010000226.1 GCA_024680435.1 Lachnospiraceae bacterium | reverse complement strand
TTTGTCTGTGTGCCTCCGGCCACAAAGAAAACTTCTGCATCAGGATTTTTTAAAGTTTCTTTTATTTTTTCAGATGCTTCTTTACAATATTCATCCGTTCCGTATCCTGTTAAATTTTCAAGGTTTGTTTCAACCAGTCTTTTTAAAACTTCAGGATGTGCCCCTGCGATATAATCGCTTGCAAAATTAATCATTTTATTTCTCCGTATCTTTATTTTTTCGGCTGTTTCTGCCGCTTTCTTCCATTTCTTTAGCAAAGGCCTCTGGATTCTTTAAATAATAATCCTGATGCTCTTCCTCGGCCTCATAAAAGCTTTTAAAAGGCTCTAAGGCAATCTGAGCCTTCTTTCCGGTTTCTTCTTCCAAAGCTTTAATCTGAGCAACCGCTTTTTCTTTCTCTTCTTCCGACTGATAGTATATCGCCAAGGTATAAGAGAATCCCTTGTCTATAAACTGTCCCTCTGCATCAAAGGGATCTACGTTTGCCAAATAAATTTCAAGAAGCGTATCATAGTCTACATTCTTTGGATCGTATGTAAGCTCAATCGTCTCTCTGTGACCCGTTTTTTGTTCTTTAACGTCTTTGTAAGTAGGATTAACTTCGTCTCCTCCGGAGTATCCGCAGGTTACCTTATCAACTCCGTAAATTTTGTAGATTGGAGTTACACACCAAAAGCATCCTCCCGCAAAATAAGCCTTCATTTTAGTCGCCTTTCTTGTATTGTTTAGTGTATTTAAAATAGGCTTAAGCCTAAGCTTTACTCTGAATTTCACTCATTCTTGCATAGCTTCCGCCTAAAGAAACCAGTTCATCGTGAGTGCCCTCTTCTGTAATCTTTCCATCTTCGATTACTAAGATTTTGTCAGCATTTCTTATTGTAGATAATCTGTGAGCTATTGCAATTATGGTTCTTAAACCCACAATTCCTCCGATAGCTTCCTGAATCTGTTTCTCCGTTTCAACGTCAACGGATGCGGTCGCTTCATCCAAAATTATAATCGGAGACTTTCTAAGGATTGCTCTTGCAATTGAAACTCTTTGCTTTTGACCTCCCGAAAGCCTTAAACCTCTTTCCCCGACCACTGTATCATAGCCCTTAGGCATAGCCAATATATCTTCATGAATGTTTGCAATCCTTGCAGCTTCCTTTATCTCGTCTAAAGTTGCTTCAGGATATGCGTATCCGATGTTTTCCGCAATTGTTCCGTTAAATAAAAATGTATCCTGTAAAACAGGCGAAATGTTTTGCCTTAAGCTTTCTATTGTTACATCATTGATGTTTTTACCGTCAATTAAAATCTCTCCGTTTGTTGGCTCATAGAATCTTGAAATAAGTTGAGTTAAGGTTGTTTTTCCAACTCCCGTAGGCCCTACAAGGGCAAGCATTTTACCGGGCTCACACTTAAAAGAAACATTATCCAAAACAGAAATTCCTTCTTCATAAGAAAAGCTTACGTTCTTAAACTCGATTTCGCCTTTAACATCTTTTAAAGAAACCGCATCCTTTTTATCAACGATTTCGCAAGGCGCATCAAGAACCGCCATTACACGCTCAGCTCCTGCCAATGATTGCTGCATGGATTCAAGAAGGTTTGCAAGGCCTGTAACAGGGGCATAGAAAAGGCTTAAATATAAAAGAAAGGCAACTATGTCTTCAACCTTTAAGCCCTCTTTATAGGCAAGCAAGCCACCGAAAGCCACTACCAAAACCGTTCCTAAAGACGATATAAATTCTACGCTCGGATGGAAAATAGCGCTGAATTTATGGGCAGTAAGCATAGCCTTAATGTGGGAGAAATTGCTTTCGTCCACTTTTTCTGTTTCATATTCTTCTCTTCCGAAGGATTGAATTTCATGGATACCGGAAAGATTGTCCTGAAGCTTTCCGCTTAATTCGCCCATTTTCTTTTGGGATATTTTAAAGAAAGGACGCACCTTTTTTGAAAAGATGATTCCCGATAAGAAGATTAAAGGTATAGGCGCGCAGGTAATGAGCGCAAGCTTTACATTAATCGTTAAAAGCATTATCAAGACACCTAAAAAGGTCACTATATTAGTGATGCTTTCAGGTATCAAATGAGCATAAAGAAGCTCGAAATCTCTTGTATCGTTAACAATTCTGCTCATCAAATCACCGGTTTGCTTGTCGTGAAAGTAACCGATATGCATGTGTTCCAATTTATCGTAGGTCTTTGTACGAAGGTCACCCACTAAATTCCATGCAGCCTTATGAGCAAGGTAATTACTTAAAAATCTGAATAAAACCCTTAATAAATATAGACCTGCAATAATAAAGGTAAGCACCACAATTTGAGACATTCCTTCTTTAGTAACGCCTTCACTTACAATGCCGGTCATTTTTGAAAGAGCCTTGGGAGCCGCAAGGTTAATGACTGTCAGCATCAACGTAGAAAGAATCGCTATTATATAAAGCGATTTGTATCTTATGGCTTCTTTACTTAGCTTTAAAAGCATCTTCATGCGCAGCACCCCGAATTTAATTTATTCTAAGATATTATTACATATCTTAAGTATATTGACTATCGTGATAAAGCATTATTTTATAAAAATCACATAAAAGGGGCCGTTATAGGAAACCCTATACGGCCTTTTAATTAATTTGCATATTTACTGTTATAATTATCTACCATAACGTTATAGCTGTTTA
>JAILCK010000166.1 GCA_024680435.1 Lachnospiraceae bacterium | reverse complement strand
GATCCTTTAAGTTTTCGGTTTCTTTGATTATTAAAGGAAGTGCCATTGGAATAATGAGCCACGCCAAGTCTCCAAATCCAAGGCCTATACCGCCTAAGCGTTCAAATATTGCAAGCACCACCAAAAGAAACGTCATTATCGAATAGGCAATCAGCCACTTGAAAATATCCGTACTTACAAACTTTTTCACAGTCTCTATCTCCTCTCAATCTTATAGCCCACTCCCCAGACAACCTTTAAATACATAGGCTTTTTAGGGTCGGCTTCTATCTTTTCTCTTATATTTCTTACATGCACCATAATGGTGTCTGTGTTGATGGCTCGCTCATTCCATACCGATTCATAAATCTCATCGGCAGAAAAAACCTTGCCGGGAGTCTTCATTAATAACTGAAGAATCTTAAATTCTATAGGTGTAAGCTTTACATCTTTTCCGTCCACGCTTACCTGTACGGTATCTTCGTTTAATTCAAGTCCACCCACTGTAATAATTCGCTCATTTGTCTCGTTGTCCGATTTGGTCAACGCATCCAAATACCTTGAATAACGCCTTAAATGGGAGTTAACTCTTGCAAGTAATTCTAAAGGTGTAAAGGGCTTTGTGATGTAGTCGTCTGCCCCCATGTTAAGTCCCATTATCTTATCCACTTCTTCCGATTTTGCCGTAAGCATCAGCACCGGAAATTCATATTTCTTTTCTCTTAACTTCATAAGCATTGTGATGCCGTCCATTACAGGCATCATAATGTCCAAAATTGCAAGGTGCACGGTTGCATTTTCCAAAGCCTTAACGCCCTCTTCACCGTTACCTGCTTTTATAACGTCATATCCTTGGTTCTTTAAATAAATTTCGATACCGTTTCTTATTTCAACGTCATCCTCAACCAGCAATATGCAATACTTTTTCTCCATCTTCTTTTCTCCCCGTCATATCCCGTCTTGTGTTAATGGCTGCTTTGTAGGCGTTTACGGCAGCGAAAGCAACTTTTTCTTCCTTATATTCCATAGCGGTCTTAAGTGCCTTCATTTCCATTATGTCAATATTTATATCGCCTCTCATAAAAGAATACAGCCTGGAAGAAAACTCTTCAACATCTTCCTTTGTAAGAATGCCGTTTTCTAAGTCCTTTACCACGTCTTCAACTCCCGTAGCCTTTACAGCTATTACCGGTACCGAAACTGCCAAAGCTTCAAGTATCACTATGCCCTGAGTCTCAGACTTTGATGCAAAAAGAAACGCGTCCGATGCGGCTAAGTAGTTCTTTATATCCGTGTTTTCCACATTTCCAAGGAAAATCACTTCATTTAAGCCCCTTTTACTTACTTCGCCCTCAAACCTTTTTCTTTCGGGCCCGTCCCCGATCATTAAAAGCTTAAAAGGAATGGAAGTCTTTTTCTTTAACCTTTCAACCGCATCAAGCAAAAAGTCTATGTTTTTTTCCTGCGATATTCTGCTTACCGATGTAAAAAGAAACTCGCCGTTTTGAATATATCTTTTTCTTATGGCTTTAATCTTTTCTCTCTCGGGTGAATACTCGTTATCTTCAAGGCCAGTAGGAAGAACGCGAAGTTTTTCTTCTTCCACCTTACAGTCTTTATTTAAGTATTCCTTCATACCGGGAGTCGGTGCAAACACGAAATCACACCTTCTTGAAAAGGAACGAATGTATCCGGGGACCATCCTGTCATTAATAAAACCTCTTAATTTCCCGGACATTGACCCAATCGGTCCATCATGCGCAGATAGCGTATCTAAGCGCTTTATGGCACCTGCATAGCTTAAATAGTGTTCATACCTTGTGTGGTATGTAAAAGTAAGAGGAATGTTATACTTTTTTGAAAGGTGCACTGCCGTGTTACCTATCAAAAAGGGATGGTGCACATGAATAATGTCATAGCCTCCGTCCTTAAATTCCTTTTCGATTGCAGGGTCCAAGGAGTTTGGAAGCACCACGCCTCCCTTAAACTCCTTAATCAATGTTTTATATCTAAACACTCCTTTTTCTTCACCCACCCCCTCATAAGTAGGTGCGAAAATTGTTACTTCGTGGCCAAGTGACCTAAGTCCTTTGGCAAGCCTTTCGATTGAAATGGGCACTCCGCCCACCACAGGCTTATAGTTGTTTGTCATTAACGCAATTTTCATATCTCACCCCAATAGTTTTAATGCTCCTTCACCAAGGAAGTACCCTGCCCCCACAAATGCGGCGTTCCAAATAAGTACGCCTGCTGCAGACCAAAGGGTATAGCTTAAAGGTTCCATCTTTGCCATTCCCGCAGGTATGGACACAAGGGTCCTTACCGCCGGAATCAGCTTTGCCACAAACACTCCCGTGCTTCCTTTTCTTCTTATCCAGTCATTGCATTTTTCTAAAGAAGGAAGGAGCTTCGGAAAATGTTTTTCAACAAACCTTTCAAAGGGCGGGCCGCCAAAGCGGCCAAGTAGATATAAAATTTCGCTTCCAAGCACTCCCGCAGCTGTAGTCACCACTAAAGTTACAAAGAAACTGTTGTGACCGCTTGCGGCCATCATGCCGGATAGCGGCATGATGATTCCCGCCGGAAATCCCGGCAGATTCATGTATTCCAAAAGCACCATGATAAAAACCGCAATCATTCCGTACTTTGCGAAATACTCCATTACTATATTTGCATCCATATCTGTCCCTCACAGTAGATTCGCTCTTAACTTTTCGATTGTTAGCATATCTCCCAAATCTAAAATTCAAATGCAACTAAATCTATAGATTTTCTAAAGAAATCTTAAATTTACGCCTCGGCCCGGGGATATATGTTGTTTTGAGACTTTATGGAGCCCCGGCACTTAACGAGCCGGACTGTCGGGAACGGCGAGTTTAGTGAGCAGGCTTCTTTATAGCCTGCGGCCGTTGGTGCGGAGTCCTAAGCGAGAGCGGGTCGAAAAACAACATATATCCCCGGCCGAGGCGCATAAAAAAAGACCCGAGAAAATCTCGGGCCTTGGTTGCAAGTTGATTTAGTAGTCGGCTTCGATGAGGCCGTAGGTGCCACCTTTACGTTTGTAAACTACGCAAACCTGGTCGGTTTCTGCATTTACAAATACGAAGAA
>JAILCK010000160.1 GCA_024680435.1 Lachnospiraceae bacterium | reverse complement strand
AATCCTGAAAAGAAGAGCGTATTAGAAAAAGAGTATGCAGAGCTTGAAAAACAGCTTAAGTCTGAAAAAGATAATATCGATGCCATAAAGAATGAGCGAAAGAAGATTAATGCAGCTCAGGCTGAGCGTAATGTTGCGAATGGAAGAAACAAAGATGAACATACTCGCAATGATCGTGATGAGCACATTAATGAAAATGAACAGACATATTCACAGCAAACTTTAGATGAGGTGAAAGATGGTGTCGCTAAAGAAAGAGCAAAGCAAGAAGCAGCAAAGAATAATGATATGGGACAGAAAAACCAATCAATAGAACATGCTGCAGCTGCTAAAGATACGGTGGGACGTGAAAGATAAATCCTCACCGTGAGGACGAAAGGAGTTTGCTTATGAATATGAAGTATGGATATCGGCTTTTTCAAAAGAGTATGTTGACGGGCAAAATGTGTGATTGTCATATTGGTGCCTATGGATTTGATGATGAAGATGAAGCTTTAAAAAATGCGAAGAAAAGATTAGAAGAAATTCATGTGGGAAGTATTAGTTCCTGGTCTATTGAAACGTATTCATATTCATTAGATGAAGATACAGATAAAAAGCTTGCTTCTATAACACAATTTGCGGTGAAAAGAGGTAAGGGAAAGGAGTGCGTAGATGAAACCTAAGAAGGAGAGTTCTATACAATATGTATTATATGCAGCTCTTCTTTTGGTAATTCTCTATTTTGCATTTCACCTCGCATATTGCAAAGCTTATACAGATGTTCTTATTTCAAACGGCACGATAAATGCCAAGGATGAAATGAGTATAATCTTTAAGATTTTAGGTCAAAAACTTTCTGATGATCCATTTGGTTTTGTCTGGACAAGCGAGTTTACTTTTAACTATTTACTTTATGGTTTTTTTGGATGGTTCATTGTTGTGGCAGCTATTGAAAATTCCAAGAAGAATTATATTCATGGGAAAGAATATGGTACTGCCAGGTGGGGAAAACCATCTGATATAAAAATGCTTTTTGCAGAGAATATAGCTAAAAAAGAAATCCAAGACCTTGCAAAGAGAAAAAGTAAAATCCAAAGATATTTTCTTAAGGATAAAATCATAAAGCATTGGAAGAGCGAAGGAACTAAAATACAAAAGCTTCTCATTGAAGATGCTGAAATACAGCAATTCAAACTTGACGATGATAAAGCAAAGGGTGTTGATATATCAAACTATCCAAAGCCAAAAACTAAAGATGAAATAAAGGCTGAGGTTGCCGGTATAGTAGATGCAAATATTAAAAGAGAGTGGAAACCACTCTTATATGAAGAAGAGTATAAAAACAGAATTAAAGATATTGATTCAAGTCCTTTTTATTCTAATGATGCAGAACGTAAAAAACAGCGTGATATAGCAAAGAAGGCGTTTGAAGATAAGTGTAAAAGCTTTTATAACGATAAAAACGAAGAATTAAGGATAAAAGCAAAGTACCATAATATGGATATGCTTCTAACAAAGACAGAAAGAATATCCTTTTTAAACTTCCAATCAATCAACATGAATACATTGATAGTTGGTGGTTCCGGTACAGGAAAAACTCGTGGTTATGTAATGCCGAATCTTTTACAAGCTCATTCATCGTATGTATTTACTGATCCAAAAGGTGAAATCATGGAAAAGGGTGGTTATTTCCTTGAACATGAAAAAGGCTACAAAGTAAGAGCGTTGGATCTTGTGGATAAATCGAAGAGCGCTTGTTTTAACCCAATCATTTATCTGCATCCTGAAAGACCAGGATATGAGGAAAGAGTTATTGCACTTGTAGAAACCATAATGGTTAATACCGATGGTGGTGAAAAGAAAGATACACCTGATCCGTTTTGGCCAAAGGCTGAGAGGATGTTTTTGCAATCTCTTATATATGCAATCCCAAAGGTATTTACGGAAGAATACCAAACCTTCAAAACGTTGCTTGATTTGATATCAATGTTAGAAATTAAAGATTCAAGCAGAGAAGATTTTAACTCGGATTTGGATATCTTCTTTAGAAAATACAAAGATAAGTACGGTGATGATTTTGCTTACAGAACATATGCGGAGTTTAGAAAGAAGGCTCCGGATAAAACCGGCAATTCAGTTCTCATGTCAATACTTGCAAGAATGCAGCCATTTAGAGGTACAGAGATACAAAGAATCTTAAGTGCTGATGACATGCATCTTGATAGAGTTGGTGAGGAAAAGACGGCAATATTTATTATCGTACCACCTACAGACCAAACTTTTTCGTTTGTGTCTGGAATGCTATTTACAACATTATTCCAAGAAATACAGTATTGTGCATCTGTGGTTCATCGACATGAAGGACAGCGTTTGCCGGTTCCGGTAAGACTTATCTTTGATGAATTTGCAAATACTTGCGTGGTTCCAAACTTTGTTCAGTTACTTGCTTATGCGCGAAGCTTTGGAGTTGGAATGACGATTATCCTACAATCTTTGGAACAGATAAAAAAAATCTATGAAAAAGAATGGGGAGTAATTATAGATAACTGTAGTTCAATGCTTTATCTAGGTGGCATTAAACATATGGACACCTTGAACTATTTTAGGGATCTTCTTGGAAAGGGAACTTTCGATAAAAAAACCACCGGAAGAACCAGGGGAAGACAAGGGAGCAGTTCGACAAATGAAGATGTTGTCGGAAGAGGTCTTTTTGAATCCGATGAGCTTTATGCTGAGATGAAATCGGATGAATGTATTTTGTTTGTAAGTGGACGTAGACCGTTTTATTCAAAGAAATATAAATACGAGGATCATCCAAATTTTAGATTCACTTCCGATGGAAATCCCAATAATTCATATGAGCATCATGCAATTGTTCATGATAATCCTCACCGTGAGGACGAAAGTTCAAATGATGTCGAAAAGGGATTAAAGCCTGATTTTAAAGAAATAGCAAAAAAAGCAGGTATTGAAGTTAAAGATATTGAATTTGATATAGATCAGGAAGCAGCTGTAAGAAGACTTGCAAAACATCTTAATGAATATGATGTACTTTCGGATGATGAGCTTATGGTCGAAGATGGAGAAACTTCTGAGATAGATGTTTGTAACGATTTTGAAGAACTATTAAGGGATGAAGAACCGGATTTATTTACTGCAACACCAATTAGTGAAATGCAAAATCAATCATCAATGAATGATGCTGAAATGGATATTATTAAGTCCTTAAGTTTCATGATTAAGAACATTGATGAGCTAGACATACTTTCGGATGATGAGCTTATGGTCGAGGATGGAGAAACTTCTGAAGAAGATGTTAATACCGCTTTTGAAGAATATCTTGATACGACAAACGAAGATGATTATGTGATGGATGATGAGGAAGAATCCGAAGCAAAAGAGTCACTGATGCAAGACTTAAATGATATGTTAGGCGAATTTGATTTAGGCTCTATTGATGAAATAACAAAGAGCGAAGAAGTAACAATAGATAATGAAGAAACTGCATAGTATATTTTCTTTTTTATCGCTTATTAAATGTGAAAAGCATTTGATATAGAAACTATTAAAAACATTTTAAAGTAAGGAGAAACCACAATGAAAAGAATGTCAGTAAAGGAAAATGTAGGAAAGTTTATGAATCGTCACGCAGCTACAATCGCTGTATGTGCTGTTTGCACACTTATGATTGCAGGTCAGGTGTTTGCTGCTGATGCACTTTGGAACACAATCGCAGATCTTATCAAGACTTGGGTTACTCGTCTTGGTGGTGTAGTAATGTTCGTAGGTGGTGTTATGTTCGGTCTTGGTTGGAAAAATGATGATGCTGATGGAAAGACTC
>JAILCK010000158.1 GCA_024680435.1 Lachnospiraceae bacterium | reverse complement strand
CATCTGGAAGAAACCTAAGTTACTCATAATTGTGGCAACGATAGTGTTCTTCTTTAATGTGCCCTTTTTCTTCATGTAGTTACCGATGATACCCATTATCTGGTCACCGTTAACCTCTTTACCGTTTTCATCTACTGCAAGTAATCTGTCTGCATCTCCGTCGAATGCAAGGCCTAAGTCTGCCTTTTCGTATACGACTCTTGCCATAAGCTCTTCCATGTGAGTGGAACCACAGTTAGCGTTAATGTTTGTGCCATCGGGCGAATTGTGAATTGCAATTACGTTTGCACCAAGTTCCTTTAAAGCTTCAACGGATGTGTAGTAAGCTGCGCCTTCTGCTGTATCAACCACAATCTTAAGGCCTGAAAGGTCAGAAGAAATTGCTTTGATTGAGTGGTTAATATATTCTTCTCTTGCATCGGAACGATACTTAACTTTACCTACGCCCGCTCCAATAGGAAACTTAACTCCCTGCATATTTGAGTTAATAAGCGCTTCGATTTCATCTTCCAAAGCATCGGGAAGCTTGTATCCGTTTCCGTCAAAAAACTTGATTCCGTTAAATTCAACCGGGTTATGGGAAGCTGAAATAACAACTCCGGCATCAACCTTATATTTCTTAGTTAGATATGCAATAGCGGGTGTGGGAAGCACACCTACATATACGCAGTTTGCACCGACCGAGCAAGCTCCTGCCATTAAGGCATTTGCAAGCATGTCGCCTGAAAGTCTTGTGTCACATCCCACCATGATTGTAGGCTTATGCTGATTTTCTTTTGATAAAACACAGGCTCCTGCCTGACCTAATTTCATGGCAAGTTCAGGTGTAAGCTCTTCGTTTGCGACACCTCTTACTCCGTCCGTACCAAACATTCTACTCATAAACTAAATCTCCAATCGCTAATTTAATCTTTCTTTGTTAGCTTAACGCTCATTTTAACAGGCTCTTTTAATGTAATGCCTTCAGGAAGGTCAAAAGAAATATCACAGGAGTAAGTTCCTTCTTTGAATTCTGTTACATCATGCGCAAGCGAATACTCACCGAAATCTACTCTGTAATTTAAAGATGATAACTGAAGCTTTTCAAGATCCTGTGCCAGGCCTATAAGGGTAAATTCAACATCGTCCTGGGCGCTTGCAAACTCTGCTTCAAATCCCGCGGGAACATCTTCAAATTTTATGTTTCTTAAATATACGTTATAAGTATCCTCTACAAAAGGCTCAATGAATACTGTGATTGAAGCCTTTGAGTTAAAGTTTGCATCAGCAAATCTTACTCCCTGAGGAAGGTAATCAGCCAAATCAACCACCAGCATCATGTTTTCAGACTGTCCCGTTACATTTAAGTCTGTAGAAGGAATGCTGATTTCATTGGTGCTGTCTATAACCGCCTGTGAGCCTGCTATTACAACCGCTTCGGGATTACATTCCACTTCTCCCGTAACCGCAAATCCGTCAGCAGGTACACCGCTTACCGAATAGTAAACAGGCACACGCTTTGTTGCAAGTATTTCTACGTCAACTCTTACGCTTTCTACGTTTAAAGAAAGGCTCTTTTCAGAAATGGGCTCTCCCTCTTCGTCAAACACATTAATGTCTGCTTGCGTAGAGATATTTCCCGTAAATCCCGTTACCTGCACATCAACAGATGCGGATTTAATCCTTGATACAACGGATTCAGGACCTGAAATTCTAACCTGGTTTTGGTTAGGAGCTACGCTTCCTAAAATGTAGCCGCTCTCGATGTCCCCCGAAGTTGTGGCATTTATAGGTAACTGAATTGTTTTCTTGTTTTCGATATTTACATATAAGGTGCTTGTTGAGGGCCTTATGGAATCAATCTTATCAGAAAGCTTTGTGGTGGTAAATTCAATGGGAACACTCTTTCCGTCGGCGGATAAATCCTTCATATCCGCGGTAGCCACGATATTGTCAATTGAATTTCCAAGCTCCTGAATGGTGGTTCTTGAGGCTTTAATTGTGACAGAAGGCACAACCGCCGTATCATCAACCACTTCCAAGGTCTTTGCATTATCCGTGATAATATCAGAATTTAATATCCTTACAGGCACATTTTTATATGTCTGCGTGATTACAGGATCCGTTAAATTAACCACAATAAACCAAAGAATAACGGCCACTGCAAGTGACATTAACTTAAGACCGATATTCTGAGTAATTGTCTTCTTTGTAAATTTGTCTTTTAACCTAAACTTTGCCGTCATGCCTGCTTACCGCCTTTCCCCTTAAAGAAAGAGCGTTTCTTCTCTGTCTCAGGCTTATTTTGTATCATTTCAAGTTTCTGTCTGAAGGTTTCGGCATCCACGTTTCTTATAAGCTCACCTTCGTAAGCAATGCTGATTCTACCGGTTTCTTCAGACACAATAATCGTAAGTGAATCCGTAACTTCCGATATTCCCACACCGGCTCTGTGCCTTGTGCCAAGTTCTTTACTTAAAGACAAGTTATCGGAAAGTGGCAAATAACATGTAGCCGCCGTTATACGGTCTCCTCTTACAACAACCGCTCCGTCATGAAGAGGAGTGTTGTGCTCAAAGATATTAATTAAAAGCTGACTGGAAACAACCGCATCAACGGTAATACCGGTGCGTTCCACATCCATTAAAGAATTGTTTTGCTCTATAACAATTAAAGCGCCTGTCTTAACTTTCGCCATTTCACTGCAGGCGCGCATAATTTCCTGAATAGTTTTATCGGAAAACCTTCCGTTAATATCACTTCCGTTTTCAAAAGAAATAACGGATGATAAAAAGTTCTTTCTTCCAAGCTGTTCCAAAGCCTTTCTTAATTCAGGCTGGAACACTACCACAATCACAGTCGCTGCAATAGTGAAAAGCTTGTTTGCAATCCAAAGGATGGTGCTCATTTCAAAGAATTCCGCAATGAGCAAAAAGACCACAATAACAACGATACCCTTTAAGAGTGAATAAGCTTTTGTGTTTTTAATCCACAAGAAAATCTCATACACCAAAAAGGCTATCACGAGTATTTCCACGAAGTCTGTCCATGAAAATTCGGGCATATTGAATTTTTCAAACGTAGTCCTTAAGAATTCAACAATGTTTCCCATTTAGTCTTTCTTTCTTCCTTCTCCCGCAGGTCTTCCGCCGCTCATTCCAAGGGGTCCCCTGGAGGCAGGTCTCTTGACCGCTGTTTTTGCTGCATTTGTAGCCGTAGCTCTTACAGTTTCTCTGGCTCTTGTTTGAACAGGTGTAGCGCTTTCTTCTCTTGCTACTCTTGTAGGAGCAGGTCTTCTTACTGCTTCTCTTACATGTTCAGGCTTTGCTCTTCTTATAGGCTCTACATTTCCCCCAAGCTTGATTGTGTTCTTGGGAACTGCCTTTACATAGTAGTAATATTCATCATCTTCAAACTGTACTCTTTCCGAACGATTGTAATCTAAATCGAATAAGAAATACTGTAAGATTAAGTTAACAATTATTGAAATTATCATTCCAA
>JAILCK010000100.1 GCA_024680435.1 Lachnospiraceae bacterium | reverse complement strand
TGTAGCCTGTAAACCGTTAAGAACCTGATATCCTGTTTCTGTTACAGGTGTGTAGGTGCTAACGTCTGACATAGACTCAACCATTGCAATCTGGTAGTTGTTAAGGTGCTTGATTTCTTCGGCATCAACATCGATGTAAACGCCGCCCAAAGCATCAACTACGTCTCTTAATCCTTCAAAACCAATGGTAACAAAGTCTGTAATGTCAAGGTCAAGGTTTGCGTTAAGCATCTTGATTGCCTGTTCAGCTCCGCCGTATGCGTATGCTGCATTACACTTACCATAGTTCTGCTTTTCACCCATCTGATTTAAATATGTATCACGATAAACCGATACAAGCTTTACTTCCTTTGTCTCTTCGTTAATGGAAGCAACGATGATTGTATCTGTACGAGTCTTGTTTGCAAGGTCACCGTTACGTGAGTCAACACCGAAAAGTGCGATGTTTCTGTAGCCCTTCATTACCTCGTTTTCTTTTACACTCTCATTAAATTCAACTTCGATTTCAGACTCGTTTAACTCAAGTCTCTTAACGCCCTTTTCGCTATCGGTTGTCTTAAGTACAAACCACATAACCAAGAGCAATGCGATAAGCGCTACAATTTCAACAACAAAGAGCACTATCTTCCCTGTAGATGTCTTTTTCTTCTTCTGCGTAGACATAATTCCTCCAAAACTATCAATATAACTAACCTATCATACTTTTCACGAGCGTGAATAACTTCTTTAAAACACACTATCACAAATATACAACGAACTTACCTATAAAACAATTTAATGTTTTCTTAAGACAGGTACTATGGTCCTATAAATTTACCTGGTACCATCTGCATTATAGGTATAAAGAAACAGCAGTCCCATTTCTTTTACTTTCTTGCCAAACTCCAAAGAAATCGCCTTCGTATATTCGTCAATTGCTGTCTTACTATTCTGTTTTAAGGCATATTCATTAACCTTTGCCATGCAAGTCTCGAAATATTCTTTTAAGATTGGAGCGGGAGTTACCGTCCGAAGGTCTAAGGCAAACACGTCCTGGTTAAGATGTGATCTGTGCATGTATCCCGAAAAGTGCTTGTTCATCTTATAAAAGGTTTCGGTTCCGTCCTCATTTAAAATTCCGGTTGCAACTTTATTACCTCTTATGTACAAAGAACCTACTGCGCCAATATCTTTTCTTACTTTAAAAAGGTCATCTTTTGAAGGCTCATCAAAGCAGGCTTTGTAGAATCCTTTATGGGATAATTCTTTTACTTTGATTTCACAGCCATACTTTTCTTTTATAAATGATTCGATTGCTCTTCTTCCCGCATCATATGCATAGTCTTTGCTGGCGGGATTTGCCGCAGTCGAAGCTTCGTGGCATCTCCAGTGATACAAAACCTTATTAATATAAAGTATGTTTTGAGGCTCTGAAGCTGCTATTACTCTTAAAAACAAATCATAGTCCTGAGAGCCGTTAAACTCGCCTCTAAACTTAAGTTCCTTTAAAAGAGAAGTCTTAATAGCAGTGAAATGGCAGATATAATTATTGGACATTATTAAGTCAAGATTTAAGTTTTGCTTAATATGAGCCCCAAAATACTTACTGTTATCCCCGTTAGTTTTATCTTCATCTGAGTAGATCATGTTAACGGGAATTGCCTTAACACGGGCGATTGAAAGCTTTATTGCCATTTCATATAAAGCATCGGGAGTAAGCAAATCGTCGTGATCAAGAAGTGCGCAATAGTCACCTGTTGCAGCATCGAGCGCTACATTAGTGTTTTCTGAAATACCTTTGTTTTCTTTGACTCTTACGTACTTTACTCGCTCATCTTTATTAGCATATTCATCGATTATTTCTTTAGGCCCGGTAGTTTTAGAAGCATCCGCTAAGATAAGTTCAAAGTTTGTGTAAACCTGCGACAAACAAGAATCTATCATAGCTGTTAAGTGTTCTTTCTTTGTCTCATACACAGGCACCAAAATGCTAAACTTTATATCTTCAAATATAGGCCCGTCGTAGGGCGCTTCTTTTTTAACAGCATTAAAAGGGGCGTCTTTATAAAAAAGACGCTCCACTACTGCATAATATGTATTTTTGATTCCGTTTCTTTTTAAATAACGGATGGTTTTTTGAACATTACCCATTACAATACAGCCTTTAATGCCTCAGTAAGTTTAGTAAGTTTATCTTTTGCATCGTCTAAGTTGCTGCCCTTAACGCCCATGTAGAACTTAATCTTAGGCTCGGTTCCCGAAGGACGGGCGCAGCACCATGCATTATCAGTTAAATCAAAGTAAAGAACATTTGACTTAGGAAGTCCGGTAGGTTTCTTTGCCCCTGTCTTAATATCAAGCACTTCGTCTTTGTCGTAGTCTCTGAAAGAAACCACATCCCAATCCCCAAGCTTTTTAGGAGGATTGTTACGAAGCTTTGTCATCATTTCTTTAATCTTTTCGGAA
The DNA here is from genome assembly GCA_024680435.1 of Lachnospiraceae bacterium. Classification (GTDB taxonomy): domain Bacteria; phylum Bacillota; class Clostridia; order Lachnospirales; family Lachnospiraceae; genus UBA1258. The sequence continues at coordinate 45 of JAILCK010000100.1, read as the reverse complement.
CCGTCTCTTCCCTTCAAGGTGATGGTGTAGAGGTCTTCTTTAAAG
>JAILCK010000068.1 GCA_024680435.1 Lachnospiraceae bacterium | reverse complement strand
CTTCCTTCAACCGTTGAAATGACCACTCCCAATGCTTATGCGGACGTAATCGAATGGTGCTCAAAGCACTTTTCTGATAGAGAATCTGTAATACTTAGTGTGCATCCTCACAATGACAGAGGAACAGGCGTTGCAGCTACTGAGCTTGCGCTTCTCGCAGGGGCTGACAGAGTGGAAGGAACACTCTTTGGTAATGGCGAAAGAACCGGTAATGTAGACATACTTACAGTTGCTTACAACATGTTTTCTCAGGGCATTAATCCCGAGCTTGGGCTTGAGCATATTAATGAAATCATTGAAATATATGAGCGCCTTGTAAAGATGCCGGTGCACCCGAGACACCCTTATGCAGGAAAGCTTGTGTTTACAGCATTCTCAGGCTCTCACCAGGATGCTATCAATAAGGGCGTTAAGGCAATGAGAGAAAGAAACGACGGATACTGGCAGGTACCATACCTTCCTATCGATCCTGCTGACATCGGAAGAGAGTATGAGCCCATTGTCAGAATTAATTCTCAGTCCGGTAAAGGTGGCGTAGCCTTTGTTATGGATACATACTTTGGCTTTAAACTTCCAAAGGGCATGCACAAGGAATTTGCAAATGTTATTCAGGCTATTTCAGAAAAGCAGGGTGAAGTGTCTCCTGAACAGATTATGGATGCATTTGAAGCAAACTATCTTGCCACAAAGGAGCCTTACGCATTTGAAAAGCTTAAGGTTGAAGATTTGCAGGGCGAAAGAAGAGAAGAGTTTGACACAGAGATTACTCTTGACTTTATAGATCACGGTGAGCACAAGAGCGTTACTGCCGCAGGTAACGGTCCTATCGATGCCGTTAAGCGTGCCTTAAAGAGCGAGCTTGAAATAGATGTTAAGATCTTAGACTACGAAGAACACGCTTTGCAGGCAGGCTCAAATTCAAAGGCTGCAGCTTACATCCACATGCTTGATGTGACATCAGGCGCAGTGACATACGGTGTAGGCGTTAGCTCCAACATCACGAGGGCATCTGTGTATGCAATCTTCTCTGCGTTAAACAGATTGTTTAAATAGTAATATTTCGCTTAAATTACTTATATAGTAAGGAAAACTTAAGGCTTAAGGTATACCCTTAAGCCTTATTCTATTGTATAATGTTGCTATGTTTACAGGTCTTTACAAATTCGGCGAAAACTGCATGAGGGTTTTAGCGGTTATTTTTTGTGCGCTTATTTTTCTTTCGGCGTTTTTTTTGACTGCCTATAATCCTGAACTTACGAGCCATTTGTTTGATTTGAAGTTAGACAATATATTCCTTTCTCTTTTGGGAATTGCAGTTTTTGCTTTAGTAGGGGTTCTTCTCTATAAATTTGTAAAGAAGAACATTAATAAAAGACTTAACATTTTTTTATATATAGTGTTAGCGTGGTACTTGTTTTCAGGCCTTTACATGGCTTTCTTTGGAAGAAGCATGCCAAACTCAGATTCTTGGGTGGTGTATGCTATGTCAAAAAGCTTGGCAGCAGGTGATTTAAGCATTATAAATCCCACAGAGTCTTACATGTCATATTATCCTCAACAGATTGGAATTTGCACTTTCCTTTCATGGATAATTAGAGCAATAGATATCTTCCCTGTACACATAGAAGAATTTCATTTCCTTGCAGCCATATATGCGGTGTTTGAATGCGTAACGTTTTTCTTTATGTATAAAACCGTGGATGCTTTATTTAACAGTAAAAAAGCAAATTTCATTTTTTTATATCTAAGCATTTTTAATTTCTCCTACATCATGTATTCAAGCTACATTTACGGGGAAATCCCTGCTATGATGTTTTTTTCTATAGGGGCATATCTTTTAACGCTTCTATTTAGGGGAAAATTTAAAGTGTGGGTGTGCATTTTAATAAGTGTTTTATCCTTTACACTTTCTGTATTTACCCGTAAAAACACTTTGGTCATGATAATCGGAGTGTTGATTGTGCTTTTATTTCAGGCAATGAAAGAAAAGAGCTTTAAATATTTGATTTCTGCGGTTTTAATAGGCGTTTGCTCCTTTTTGGTGCTTCCCATTACCGTAAAGATTTATGAAAAGAAATCGGGTAACACTTTAACTACAGGAGTTACAGCTCTTTCTTATTTTGCCATGGGAATGCAGGAAGCAGATGACGTTAATCCCGGATGGTATACAGCATTTAATATAGACACTTTTGAAGAATCGGGATGCAATCCTGAAATTGCAAATAAAGTAAGTAAAGAAGAGATAAGGGCGAGAAAAGAAGTGTTTAAAAAGGACCCTGTGTATGCGGTTTCTTTTTACACAAGAAAGTTTTTAACTCAGTGGGTGGATGGCACCTACTTTTCAAGAGAGTCTACGTACAATTATTACGGAGACAGAAGCGGATTCTTAATGAGCGTATACTTTGGAGCCCTAGGCTCTAAATATGTATATTTGTGTAATGTATTTCAAACCGTAGTGTTTGGAGGGGCTTTTCTTTGGGCTTTGTTTTCCTTTAAAAAATCAAGGAAAGAAGACCTATTGTTTAAGTCATTTATTTTTGTGGGAATATTCGGAGGCTTTTTGTTTCACATGTTATGGGAGGCAAACAGCAGGTACATATTAACCTACGCTTGCATGCTG
>JAILCK010000025.1 GCA_024680435.1 Lachnospiraceae bacterium | reverse complement strand
GAAAGAGCGGGCATTAAAGCTCCTTCACGCTGCAGAAGCGGTGAATGCGGATGGTGCAGAAGCAGACTTATATCCGGCGAATACTACGCTCCTAAGGAAAATGAAGGAAGAAGATGGGCTGATATTAAATATAACTATATTCACCCTTGCTCAACATTCCCCCTTTCAGACATGGTTTTGGAAGTTCCGGGCGAATATTAAAAACTTATACTCTGTCGCAACAAAATGCGACAGAGTTTCTTTTTGTCTATTTTTCCATATGTAAAATGCACAAAACAAATCCTTAATTTTGAAAAAATGCATAAAAAACAAGCTTTTTGGACTTGGCTTTTTGAGTAAAAGATAATAAAATAGAGAAGTAAATTGCAAATTCGCAGTGAATAGGTAAAAAAATTCATTGTGAAAAATGTCTAAACCAAAAGGCTATTGGAGGATACCATGATATCGAATCAGATATTACAGACAACCATCGACGGATTAAAGAGCATTGCAAGAGTTGAGCTTTGCGTGGTTGATACGGAAGGAAAAGAAGTAGTGTCAACGACATCACACTTAAACAATGTGTCTAAGGCGGCAAGAGAATTTGCCATGGGCCCTGCGGACTCTCAGGAGATTCAGGGATACCAGTACTTTAAGATTTATGATGAACAGCTGGTTGAGTACATTTTAATTGTGGCAGGAACCGGCGAAGACGTTTACACCATAGGAAAGATGATAGCGTTCCAGATTCAGAATCTGATAGTTGCCTACAAAGAAAGATTCGATAAAGATAACTTTATTAAGAACCTTCTTTTGGATAACCTTTTGCTTGTTGATATTTACTCTCGCGCGAAGAAATTGCACATCGCAACGGACGTTAAGCGTGTGGCTGTAATTGTTGAAGCGGGTGAGAGAAAAGACAATAACGTGCTTGAGTGCATCCGTACACACTTTGGCTCAAACAATAAAGATTTCATTACCGCGGTAGACGAAAACAACGTAATCGTGGTTAAGGAGCTTGAAGAAAACGATCCTTCAAAGGAAATTGAAAAGGCTGCAAAGGCAATCATCAATGTCCTTAACAAAGAAGGGATTTCAAACGTGCATGTTTCTTACGGCACAAGCGTAAATGAAATAAAGGAAGTCAGCCGTTCTTACAAAGAAGCCAAGATGGCTTTGGACGTAGGAAAAATTTTCTTTGCGGAAAGAAACATCGTGGCTTATTCGGAGCTTGGAATCGGACGTTTGATTTATCAGCTTCCCATTCCTCTTTGCAAAATGTTCATTAAGGAAATCTTTGGCGGAAAGAGCCCCGATGAATTTGACGAAGAAACACTTACAACCATTATGAAGTTCTTTGAAAACAGCTTGAATGTATCAGAAACATCAAGACAGCTTTTCATCCACAGAAATACGCTTGTTTATCGTCTTGATAAGCTTCAAAAGTCAACAGGTCTTGATTTAAGAGTGTTTGAAGACGCCATTACTTTCAAGATTGCGCTTATGGTTGTTAAATACATGAAGTACATGGAGAGCATTGAATACTAGGATTTGGGGGTAAAAGTATAGGTTATGGCTTTTAACAGACCAAAAAAGAAACTAATGGAAGATGATGAGATTATTGTTTTAAACAACGTCTCAAAGTCTTATCAGGCAGGGGTGCAAGCCCTTTCCAATATTAATATACACATCAAAAAAGGTGAGTTTGTATTTGTGGTTGGTGATTCGGGTTCGGGTAAATCTACATTTATTAAACTCTTGCTTCGCGAGCTTGTTCCCACAACGGGAAGCATCTATATCCTTGACTATAACCTAAATAAAATTAAGCACAGAAAAGTGCCTAAGTTTAGAAGAAACATCGGTGTAGTGTTCCAGGATTTTAGACTTCTAAAAGACAGAAACGTATATGAAAACGTGGCTTTTGCGCAGCGTATCATTGAGGTGCCGTCTGCACAGATTAGAAAGAACGTGCCGAAAGTCCTTGCCACCGTAGGCCTTGCGGGAAAATATAAGGTTAAGCCCGGAAGACTTTCAGGGGGTGAACAGCAAAGAGTTGCAATCGCAAGAGCCCTTGTAAACAAGCCTTCCATCATTTTGGCAGACGAGCCTACAGGTAACTTGGACCCTAAAAACTCCATGGAAATCATGAAGCTTTTGGAAGAAATAAACGAAAAGGGAACCACAGTTATCATGGTTACCCACAACAAAGAAATCGTAAACGCCATGCAAAAGAGAGTTATCACTTTAAATAAGGGCGTTATTATAAGCGACGTTGAAAAGGGAGGATATAACGATGAAATTTAGTACGTTTTTCTATACCCTTTGGCAGGGCGTCAAAAACATATTCAGAAACAAATTATTTTCTTTGGCCTCGGTCGCCACAATAAGTGCATGCTTGTTTTTGCTCGGAGTGTTTTATTCAATCCTTGCAAACTTTCAGCACATAGTTAAGACCGCTGAAGAAGGGGTTTGCGTGGTTGTTTTCTTTGATGAAGATATTACGGAAGAAAGAATATCCGAAATCGGAACAATGATTACCAAGCGCCCCGAAGTATCGAAAATTAATTACGTTTCTGCAGAAGATGCTTGGAACGTATTTAAAGATGAATACTTAGGAGAGTACAGCGACGGCTTTACGGAAAATCCCTTGGCTGACTGTGCCAACTACGAAATATATTTAAATGACGTATCTTTACAAAATGCTTTGGTTACTTATCTTGAATCGGTGCCCGGCATAAGCGAAGTAAAGAGGTCTGAGCTTACGGCGTTAACACTTAGCAATGCAAATAAGCTTATCGGATATGTTTCTTTAGGCATTATTGGAATCTTGCTTGCGGTATCTGTTTTCCTTATAAGCAACACCGTTACAATCGGTATCCAGGTAAGAAAAGAAGAGATTTCCATTATGAAGTACATCGGTGCCACCGACTACTTTGTAAGAGCGCCCTTTGTTATCGAAGGAATCTTAATCGGCCTTATCGGCTCTGCAATTCCTTTGGGGCTTATTTACTTTATCTACAACAGAGCCTTAAATTTCGTAAGAGACCAGTTCAAGGTTCTTTCTTCACTCCTTAACTTTTTAACGGTTAACGAAGTGTACAAGATGCTTTTGCCTGTTTGCCTTGGCATTGGCGTGGGAATAGGATTCCTCGGAAGTTTTTCAACGGTAAGAAAACATTTAAGAGTCTAGTTTGGAGGCATTTGCCGGTTTGAAGAAAATAAAGCGCATACTATGTGTTGTTTTGCTTATAGGTTTACCTTTAAGCTTTTCAGCGCCAAATTCATACGCGGGCACATCCCTTTCTGCAATAACAAATGAAAGCATCAAACAAAAGCAGGATCAGATAAGCCAGTCACAGCAGCTTAAGAAACAGCTGCAGGCTAACATTAACTCTGCAAAGGCCAAAAAGAAAGAACTTGAAGGCCTTAAATCGGATGTGCTTAATTACATCCAAAAGGTTGATGCGGAGCTTTCCGCAATTCAGGAAAAGATTGAGGAGTATAATCGACTTATAGCAGAAAAGCAGGCTGAGATTGAAAAGACCACTGAAGAATTAAACGAAGCTATTGAAGTTGAGAACACCCAATACGAAGCGATGAAAAACAGAATTCGCTTTATGTATAAAAAGGGTGACAGCATGTATCTTGAAATCATGCTTAGCGCAGAGTCTTTCGGTGACTTTCTTACAAAGGCCGATTACATCGAAAAGCTTGAAGCATACGACAGAGGAAAGCTTGATGAATACAGAGCTGTAAGAGAGTGGACAGAGCTTGTTAAAGCAACACTTGAATCAGAAAAAGAAGTTCTTGATGAAGTGCAAAACGCTCAAAAGATAGAAGAAGCAAACCTTCAGGAGCTTTTGGATGAAAAGAACGCTCAGTTAAATGAGTATTCAAGACAGATAGCAAGCAAGACTGCGGAAATAGATGACGAAGAAGCTGAGCTTCAGGCTCAGACTGCTGTAATTGAAGCTTTGGAAGCTCAGATTTTGGAAGAGCAAAAAGCAATCGCTGCAGCAAACGGAATTGTCTTAACATATGACGGCGGTAAGTTTACATTTCCCGCTCCTTCGTACATTAAGGTTACAGACCACTTTGGATGGAGAACTGACCCTATTAACGGAAGAACCTCATATCATAGCGGTGTTGACTTGGGAGCTCCCGGAGGATCAAAGATTTTAGCAGCTTACGACGGCGTTGTGGTGGCCGCCGCATACGATTGGTCCATGGGTAATTATATAATGATAAATCATGGTGACGGACTTTACACCATTTACATGCATGCAAGTGCCCTTCATGTTAAGAAGGATGATATAGTGGCAAGGGGAGAGCACATTGCAAACGTCGGTACCACGGGACGTTCAACCGGTAACCATTTGCACTTTGGTGTGCGACTTAACGGTGCATACGTTGATCCCGGCCCTTACATCGGCGTAAATTAACTTCGGAAAAGAGTAGATATGGAAGACAATAAAAAAGAAAAAAGAAATTCTTTCTTTAAAGGTGTTGCGGTTGCCACAATAGTGGTGGGCACCATTCTTACGGCTTTCTATTCGGCACTTATGATAGCTGAAGCAAAAAAGTACAGAGAAAGAATCGATGAAATTGTAAGTGTGTCTCAGGCAGCCCAGGAAGAGGGCGGAGACCTTATTTCACAGGAGTTTATAGATAAGTCAAACCTTATCTATAACGGCATTTTAAAAGAGTTTTATTTTGATACGGATATCGATACCGGAAAAATGCACGACCTTATGTATAAGGCCATTGTAAGTTCTTTAGGCGATAAATACGCAGAGTATTACACCAAAGAAGAAATGGATGAGCTTATGCAGGGGGCTGAAGGCTCCTATTCGGGAATCGGCTCTTATGTTGGAACCGATGAAGCAAGCGGATATCCCGTACTTAGCGGTGTGTTTGAAGGGTCTCCCGCAAAAGAAGCAGGGCTTAGAGACGGAGATATCATCTACGAAGTTAACGGAGAAAACATCGGAGGGCTCACACTTACCGAAGCCGTTAACATGATTAAAGGACCTGAAGGGACAACTGTTGACCTTACAATTGTAAGAGAAGGCCTTGAAGAAATGATTTATGTTACGGTTGAGAGAAGGAAAATCGAATCTCCCACCGTAAATCACAGCATGAAGGCAAACGACATCGCATACATTCAGATTACGGAATTTGACGATGTTACAATAAATCAGTTTGATGAAGCCTATAAAGACATCAATAACCAGGGCGCCAAGGCTTTGATTATTGACTTAAGAAGTAACGGCGGCGGAAACCTTGATGCGGTTTTGGATATTGCCCGTCATATGCTTCCTAAGGGCCTTATCACTTATACGGAAGAGAGAAACGGAACAGTTACTGAATATACCTGTGACGGAAAGACCCCCATACAGATTCCTGTAGTGGTGCTTACAAACGAGTATACCGCAAGTGCTTCGGAATTACTTACGGGAGCGCTTAAAGACTATGGAATCGCAGAGTCCATCGGCACAAAGACTTACGGAAAAGGAATTGTGCAAAGCGTATATCCTTTCACTGACGGAAGCGGTATTAAATTTACCACAAGCAGATATTACACTCCCAAGGGGAATTGCATCCATGAAGTTGGTATCGCTCCCGATATCGAGCTTGAATTTGATTCGGAAAGATATTACTCCGATGAAAAGTACGATAATCAGTTAGAATATGCCATTGAATATTTAAGCAACAAGATTAAGTAATATAAAAATAAAAATGCTTTCGAAAGAAAGCATTTTTTGCAATATAAAGAAAATTTTATTGACTTTTTTGAATTACTAAAGCATGTTAATATAATTACATTGCGAGGGATGAAATGTACAGAAATACTTACGTTGAAATCGACAACAAAATAATCGAAGAAAACGCACGCTTTATGTGCACAAACTTTCCCCACAAATACAATATTGCGGTTGTAAAGGGAAATGCATACGGACACGGATACGGAATAATTCCCGCGCTTATAAAGGGCGGCATGAATGCATTTTGCGTATCTAACTTAGATGAAGCCATTGAAGTTAGAAAGTATGATAAAGAGCATCCCGTAATAATGCTTGAGCCAATTGATGAAAAGTTTTATCCGGTTGCAAGCGACAATGACATTTCAGTTTGTGTAAACGACGAAGATACGTTTAAAGATATAGTTAAAAGCTATGAAAAGCTTAAGCTTCACTTTAAAGTAAATTCCGGTATGAACAGGCTTGGATTTTCAGATAAGCAAGCTTTAAAGAAAGCAATAGATGAAGCTTACAGCAATCCTAATTTAACAGTAGAGGGAATATTTACTCACTTTCATACAAACGGACTTACTGACAGAGAGTATGAGTTAAATCAAAAAAGGTTTGAAGAAATCACAAGCCTTATAGATTTAAGTAAAATAAAGATGGTGCACTTAGACCGCACCCAGACAGTTTTCTTGCATGATGCTCCGGCATATGAAAACGCCGTAAGAATCGGAATTTCTCTTTACGGATTTTCAACTATCTATCCTTTTTCAAATTCAATTAAAGGAAAGATAAGAAAGCTTCAAAGGGAGTTTAACAACAAAAGAAACCATGTGCTTCCCTGCAAGGAGTTAAAAAAGTACGACTTAAAGACAGCGTTTTCTTTGTACAGTGAAGTGCTTCAGGTAAATAAGGTTAAGAAAGATGAATACGTAGGTTACGGGCTTTTACACAGGGCCGAAACCGATGAATATATCGCCGTTATCGATATCGGATATGCCGACGGAATCGGAAGAAAGAGAACAGGATCAAAGGTTTCAATCAATGGTAAAAAGTATAAGATTGTTGGCGAAGTCGGTATGGGAATGATAGAAGTGCTAGTTGATGAAACGGTTAAAAAGCACGATAAGGTGACAGTTCTTGGAGGAGAGATTCCCATCAGTTCAATCACAAGACATAACGGCACCACAATGTATGAACTTATGACAAATGTTGATTCGCTTTTAGAGAGAAGATATAAGTAAGGAGAGAAAATGAGACATAACGTTGTATTGCTTGGCTCTGATTTAAATGTTTATTACATGGCCAGATGCTTC
>JAILCK010000018.1 GCA_024680435.1 Lachnospiraceae bacterium | reverse complement strand
CTTTTTGCATACTCGGGGCGATTCATGTATTTAAATCTGTATAAGCTTTCGTTTATACTTTCATAGGTATAAAGGCTTATTCCGCCGTCGTAGTATTTTTTGTCGGTATTTGTTTTTTCAAATTCTTTTGCTTTTTCAAGTTTTAAAATGCACTCGGGGCAAAACCCCGTTTGAGAAAACGGACGCACCCTTTCGCATAAAGGGCACCTGTCCGGAAAGAAAATTCTTAGTATATCCATGATATTCCTATATAAACACACTAAGTATACTCTGTTTTAACCCCGAGTATCTTAAGTTTTCCTGATTATTTTCTGTCATTTCTTGTACTATTTTAGGATTTCCTATCATAACAAGACATTTTTTCGCTCTTGTTACCCCTGTATAGAGAAGGTTTCTGTTCATTAATTGCTTGGGTCCTGACACAATCGGCATTATAACAGCTCCATATTCACTTCCCTGGGATTTATGAACCGTTACGGCATATGCAAGCTCTAATTCATCAAGGGCGTTAAATGGATATTCCACCCTTCTTTGATCGTCAAACTCTACCGTAAGGCATGATTCGCTCTCATTAATTTCAATAATCTTACCTGTATCTCCGTTAAAAACACCAATGCCTGCATCTATTGGAATATTATATTTACCTACAATCTCCCACTCCGCCTGATAGTTGTTTCTAACCTGCATTACCTTATCCCCTTCTCTGAAAACTTCTTCTCCAAAGTAATGCTCAGCCTTGTGCTTTGAAGGAGGGTTAAGGGCTTTTTGAAGATATCTGTTTATGTTTATAACTCCAAGATTTCCCTTCCTTGTAGGAGTTAAAACCTGAATATCAAAGGGCTCTGCATCCACGTATGGCGGAAGGCTTTTTGTAATCAGTTCCTCAATATTTAATAAGATCTTGTTTGTATCATATCTTTCAAGGAAGAAAAAGTCCTTGCTTCCCTTTTCTACTACAATTGGCTCACCGTGGTTAATCCTGTGAGCGTTTGTGACTATATCTCCGCTTCCTTCCTGCCTAAAAATTGTCTCAAGCTTAGTGGTAGGGAAGCATCCGCTCTCGATTAAATCTCTTAATACCTGTCCCGGTCCCACGCTTGGAAGCTGATGGTCATCTCCAACCATAATCAACCTTGCTCCGGGCATTATAGCCTTTAATAAAGACCTAAAGAGGAATATGTCGACCATAGACATTTCATCTACAATTACCGCATCCACATCCAAGGGGTTATCTTCGTTTCTTGAAAAGCCTGCATTGTTTCTGTCTTCTTCAAGCACTCCGTTTAGTTCCAAGAGTCTGTGAAGTGTTTTGGCTTCATATCCTGTAGCTTCCGTCATTCTTTTTGCGGCGCGGCCTGTAGGTGCGGCAAGGGCAATGTCCATGCCCTCTCTTTCAAAATATCCGATTAAGGTTTTAATGGTGGTGGTCTTTCCTGTTCCGGGGCCACCGGTTATAATGCTCACTCCGTTTGTGGCTGCCTTTACTATGGCCTGCTTTTGAAGAGGGTCAAGGGTCACATCATTTTCTTTGGCTATTAAATCAATTTCTTTTTCTATTGAAAGTGTGGACTCTCCTTCATCGCAAAAGAAATCCATGGAAATAGTGCGAAGAAGCCCTGCCACCGACTGTTCCACGTAATAATTGGGGGCTGCATATATGGCATCCTCTCTTGCAATAAGCTTTCTCTCCATTAAGAGGTTTTCTATCTGAGGCTTTATTTCTTCTTTGTTTACATCCAAAATCTTTGCAGCTTCTTCTATAAGTACATTCATAGGAAGATACATAAAGCCCTGACCCGTTGCAAGGGTTAAAGTGTAGTAGATTCCGCTTTGCACTCTATATGCGCTGTCAGTTTTAACACCCATTCTTCCCGCTATTTCATCCGCTGTTTTAAAGCCTACACCGGGAATATCCTCCGCAAGCTTATATGGGTTTTCTTCCAAAACTTTATATATTCTGTCTCCATAGAAAGAATATATTTTTATGGATAGTGTATTTGCAATTCCGTACTTTTGAAGATAAACCATGGCATCTCTAAAGCCCTTCTTTTCCTGCATAAGAACGCCTATTTCCTGGGCTTTCCTTAAAGATACGCCTTTTACGCCTTCCAGCAGTTCGGGGTGATTTTCCATTACATCAAATGTATCTTCCCCAAACTTATCAACAATTCTTTTAGCAAGCGTAGGGCCGATTCCTTTAATGATTCCCGAACTTAAATAACGAAGGATGGAAACTTCATCCTCCGGCTGAATTGACTTATATGAATTTGCTTTAAATTGTTTGTCGTAAATTGGATGAACCACCCAGTCGCCCGTTACCTCGAGCATTTCACCTTCCGAAACGGAAAGGAAGTTTCCCACCAGGGTTTCCTCTGTTTCATCCACAACAAAAGACAAAACAGAGTAACCGTTATCGGGATTTCGATAGCGAATTGAAGATATAAATCCTTTTAGTGTTTCCATACTTTATAAATTATAGTTTCT
>JAILCK010000013.1 GCA_024680435.1 Lachnospiraceae bacterium | reverse complement strand
TTATAGTGAGAAGAAAGCACGGGCTTTATGGGAGAAAATGGCTTTGCCTTAATGCCTTGCTTTCTTAAAAGCACATCGTAGTTCATGGGAAGAGAGCGGATCTCGTTTGTGCCATCGTAGAGCACTCTAACGTCTACCCCTTCTTCCACCTTTTTAATCAATATCTTTAAAACTTCGCCCCACATGTAGCTTTCTTCTATAATGAAGGACTCTATAAAGATGAATTCTTTGGCCTTTTTTAAGTCATTAAGCAAGTCTTCAAAGAGTGCTTCGCCCCCGTCATAATACTTAAGCTTTGTGTCTTCATACACAGGGAAGCAGCCGAAGTTATTTATGTATTTATAAAGATTATAGGCTCCGAGGTCTTTCTTTTTGTATTTCTCTAAGGTTTCTTTATCCTGTTCAAGGATGTCCTTTGTATCTAAACTAACGGAATTTACGCGGTCCGATAGGCGCCTGTTTATAAAGTTTTTTCTTGTAAACCAAAGGATAAAGGCTCCGGGGATGGGAAATACGGCGATTAAAAGCATCCAGGTAAGCTTCGCTGTGGCATCCATCGAACAGTTAAAAAGGTATAACACCATCACAAATGTGAATGCCGTTAAGATACCTGAAATCCATGGAAAATAATGGCGAAGCAAGGTGTATGAGAGCACCGCCAGTGCGATTTGAAGCACAAATAATAAGAATAAAAATAGGAATCTACTGAAAATTAGTGGCAGAATGCCTTTTCTTTTAGGCTTTGCCAAGTGAAAAAATGATTCGTTCATAAGGTCCCCTCCCTAGTACTATCTCAATTATTATACACGAAAAGTCAAGTTTTGCCCAAAGCAGGCTCTTTTCTTACAAAATTGTAAGAAAAAAGTAAGCAAAAATAATTGAGAACAGGCCTTTAGGGTGCTAAAGTATTTATATCAAAACAATCTATGAGGAGGAACGTTATGAATGAGGCTTTAAAGGCAAGAGTTGAGCTTCTTGCAAAGAACAGAGAGGTTTTTTCAAAGAGTTTTAAATGGAGCCACGCTCTTGTTTATCCGGTGGCAGGTCTTATTTACACAGGAGAGGATAAGCTTGCGGACAAGGTAAAGCTTAGCGAGAGTAAAAAGATTTTAACTAAGAATGCGGGTTGCTTTTCTTCTTTCAGAAACAACTTATATGCAGCGGTTGTTTCAAAGATGTCTTTATCAGAAAATCCCACTGAATACCTTGAAAGAGCGAAGAAAGCATACGATGAGTTAAAGAGAGGAAGAGTCTTTGGAACAGACTACATTGCTTTAACTGCTCTTGGTCTTGCTGATTTAAAAGAAGGAATCAGGGTGGAAGAGATTGTCGATAAGACAAAGAAAATCATGCATGACATGAACAAAATCCATCCTATCTTAACAGACGATGACGATATGGTGCTTGTAAGCTTGCTTGCAATGACTACAGACCCTGTTGAAAAGATCGTTGAAGATACGGAAAGCTGCTATCTCATCATGAAGAATAAATTCCATGATTTAAACGCAGTTCAGTCTTTAAGCCACGTAATGGCTTTGCAGGAAGGCACTTCAATTGAAAAGTGTGAAAAGGTTGAGGCTTTATTTGACGCCTTCAAGGCTTTAAAGAGAAGATTCCCCACGGATATGTCACTTCCTGCTTTGGGAGCTCTTCTTGATATCGACATGGAGCCGGAGGCTCTTGCAAAGGAAATCGTTGAAGCTGCAGACTACTTAAAGACCTTTAAGGGCTTTGGCAGCTTTTCAATGGGAAACAGAACAAGACTTGTACTTGCTTCTTTGCTTGCATCCGAGTGCTTCGCAACTGACAAGCGCCCCGCAAGATATGTAACATTAACAAACATTCTTACAATGCTTATTGTCGCTGAAATTGTTATTTTAACAACAATCGCAACCACAGCTGCATCTTCAAGCAACTAATTGAATAGATAAAAGGAATGGACGAAGCTTACGCTTCGTCCATTGTTGTTTCTTAGTACTCTATCGTCTTATTCTTCTTATGAACTCCATCAGTTCTTCCGAACAGTATTCTTTTATTACAGGTATGAATCTGTTTTTCGAAATGTACAGGTAAAAATAGTCTTTCTTTTCTTTAAGCTTATAAAGTTCGCTGTAAGGTGTGATTCTGTTTCCTCTTGGAGTTTCGATTACAAGCCTATCACTGTAAAACTTAAGGTGCCTTTCGGAGTTGTAAAGGCTTTTGTCTTGTCTAAAATTCTTTAAACCTCTTCTAAATGCAATGAATAGAGTCAGAGGCATAACGATAGTTACCACTATTAGCGAAGTCCATAGCGTGTCTGTTCTATTATTGTTTGCAAGTGAGAGTAAAAAACATGCCGCTACCAGCAATGCCCATGAAATTAATAATCTTAGCCAGGGGCGAGCTCTTAGAATCAGCTTTTTATACACTTCTTCAGTTAATATGTAGTTTGATTCGTAGAGCGTAGATTCATTTTCAACCTCCGGTGTGGTTTCATTCTGAATTGTTGATGTTTCTGTGTCCATTCTAGCCTCCCTATAAAGGAATTACGTGTGAATTCAACTTTTCTCAGTTTAACACGTATAGAAATCTCAGTCAAAGAGATACTTCTACGTGTGAAATGGTTCTCATCAGTTTTATCACGTAGTGAGTTAGCTTCGTGCGAGGTTCAACTACGTGTGAAAAATAGTAAAAGCGAGAGCGCCACGTAGACATAGATTTTTGAATTACGGGTGAAGAGGACAATGTGGATGAAACTCACGTAGGTGAGACTCCCGGGCGAAGAATAAATTACGTGGCCTACAGCCGATCTAAGCATTCTACACGTAGCAGCACCTTTAATGCGTTTGGAAAACTACGTGGCCTACGGATGTTTGGAATATCTCACACGTAAAACTACAACAGATATGCGCCCGAAGGGCGCAAACCTCAGAGTTTCAAGTTCTACACGGGAAAAGAAAAAGGGCTCCGGAAATTCCGGAGCCTTTTCTGTATCAAAAAACTATATCTATAGTGGAGGATGTAGATATGTTTATTGCTCAATTGTGATGGTGCGAGTAGCTTCATCTACGGTAACGGATTTGACTGTGATTTGAGTGTTATCGGGATAGCCAAACTCGTTCATGTCGATTGTAAAGGAGTTTCCTTTAATGGTGTTTCCGCGGCTAAGCTCTTCAAATTCATCGCCGTATGCAATGCCGTCTTTTTCAGCTACAAAGGTATTTCCTTCAATTACGTTTGATTCATCGCAAGCGTACTGAACCACAAGGCAATAAAGGTCGGTGTTGTACACGATGTTATTCTTGATGGTGCAGCCTTTAGC
>JAILCK010000223.1 GCA_024680435.1 Lachnospiraceae bacterium | reverse complement strand
GCGAGTGCAACACTTAAAATTTTTTTCATTTCATTACCTCTACATAGTATTGATTTTAAAACACCATTCTTATTTTACCCAAATAGGCCTGAATATTCAATCACTTCTTTACTTGATTATTTCGAAAGATAACTGTATTCTTTATCTTAAAAGAAAGGGAGAATTAAATGGAATCAAACACAAAGCAGGCTATTATCGACTACGTTATATCAAAAGCCGAGAAAAAACCTCTTAAGCAAATAACCATAGGCGAAATCGGAAAAGCTGTAGGAATAACAAGAAACACCTTCTATTACTACTTTAAAGACATTTATGATGTTTTGGACCAGGCTATCTCGGTTGAGTTTGCAAAGCTGATTGACGCTCCCGTTGATAACGACGAACAGGCCCTTTTTGATATAATCGAGTTTACCGTCATGTACAAAAAGGTGTGGGTGAACCTTTACAGAACAATCGGTCAGGAAAGGCTTAGAACCTACGTCTTAAATAAGGTCGACGTGGTTTTTATTAAATACATCGAAGCTCACCTAGACGGCGATACTTTGTCAGACCTTGATATGGGTATTTTGAAAACCTATTTTGAAGAAGCCTTATTCGGAGTATTGGTTCGATGGATAAGAGGCGAATCAAGAGGAAGCACTCCTTCAGAAATGCACGAAATATCTCAAAGAATCCGCGTTGTGTTTGACGGATGCTTAGACTTAATGCTTAAAAACATAAAGAAAAACCCGTGAGCAATCACGGGTTTTAATTATAATACAATCTTTAATCCTAAAAGTGTGGCAAGAAGCGTGGGAATTGAAACAAGTGCTCCGTACTTTAAATAAGACGGAAACTTAAATTCAACCTCATGCTTTTTTAATATTCCCGACCACATGATTCCCGCCAGGGCTCCGATAGGCGTAAAGAACGCGCCGATGTTTGAACCTATTATCGCGGCATACACTCCCTCATAAAGATTAGCTGAAGGAAGTCCCTTAAGCATGGAAGAAAACAATACGCTCATGGGGATGTTGTTTACAAGGTTAGCTATTAAAAATGATGCCACGCCTTCTTTTAATATGAAGTTTGAATCCCCTATCATTTTTCCGAAGCTCTGTGAGTATCCGGCCTTATCAAAGCAAAGCACGAATATAAACATGGATATTACAAAGGGGACAAGTTCCCAGGGCATTCTATTTACACATCTAAGTAAAATCCTTGCATCTTTCTTTGTCGCCTTTAAATACACAAAGCTTGATGCAAAAAGGCTTAATGCAAAAATTAGTGTTATGTGCCACATTTCAAACCCTATGTAAGAAGAAACCACTAAGAGAAGGGTACACATGGATAAGTGACCGACACCTATGCCTAAAAGCACTTTATCCTTTATGTGAAAGTCATCTTTCTCTGCTGACATGGGCTTTGAAAAGTTCTTTCTAAAGATAAGAAACAAAATCACAAAGGCCGATACACCGCCAAATATTGTAGGAAGCGCCATTACCTTTAAATACTGAATAAATGTTATGCCGTTTGAAGAAGCAAGGTAAACATTTGTGGGGTTACCGATTATAAGCCCCATGCTCCATGTATTTGCAGCCACAAACTCCGTAAACAAATAGGGAATGGGATTAATACGCGCATTCTTTGAAAAATAGCAAATAAATGGCGTAAAGGTAAGTATGATTATGTCGTTTGACGTAAACACCGTAAGCACCGATACCGCCACAAAGAGGTATGTAAAGAGCTTATACTGATTGCCTCCTGATTTAGATAGCACCACATTCGCACAGTATCTAAACACGCCTATTTCGTCTAAGAATATGGACTGAACCGTCATTGATAAGAAAAGCACCAATATCTTTATGGGATTGATGGTATTCTTTGCGGTAAGCCCGCTTCCTATTTCGCTTATGTCTATGCAGTCCAGGCTAATAAGCACCAAAGCCCCCAAACATGCAATTATCCAATAAGTTGAGATTGTAAATCTTTTAATCTTAATGCTAGGTAAAAATAAAATAGATAAAACAAGGCACAAACACGTAAGTGCCGTTACTGCTAATGTAAACATTTTACTGCCGTTTCTGTATCATTTATTCAAAGAAATAATACTCTGTTATTCCCAATTCATTCATATTGCTTTTGGCCACGTCTCCGGAGTCGCAAGACGCTAAAACTATGTTTGCATACACAGCCTTTGTAATATCCAAAGAGTCGCATGCAACATATGAGCTTTTAACCATTGTGTAGATGCCGTTTTCTTT
>JAILCK010000332.1 GCA_024680435.1 Lachnospiraceae bacterium | reverse complement strand
ATGAGCGGTATTGACGATACAGAAATCTGCGACAGCATTGAACTTTCAAGCACAGAACTTGGAATTATCAAGGGCGCAAGCGAGACTCTTACAGCAAATGTAGGACCTCTTACATTGCTTGATGACAGCGTAGTATGGACATCATCTGATGAATCCGTTGCAACCGTAAACGAAGACGGTGTTGTAACAGCAGTTGAAAAGGGTGAAGCTATCATCACTGCAACAACTGTTGCAAAGGATAAAGACGGTAAGAACTTAACAGCTGAATGCAAGGTAACCGTATTTACAATCAATACAGACCTTAATGCGATTGTATTTGATGAAAACAGTGAAGTATTCTTCTCTACCATCAATACAGAGACACGCGACTTTACAAGACTTTCAGAAAAGCAGAGTGCTCCTTTCTGGTCAGCTGCAGTAGTGGGTGATTACCTCTATGTAGCAGAAGAAACAGAAGACGAACTTAAGTCAAACTTGTACCTCGTAGATCCTAATACCTTTGAATCAATTTTGATTGATTCAGAAGATGAAACAAGACCTTGGTGCACAGACATGGCATACGGTCTTGTAACGGAATCCCTTTACGGTACATATGCTTACTTCGTTCCTATTTATACTGAAGAAGGAGCATTTGACGGAGTATTCAACTTAAGTAAATATACTCAGGGTGAATACCTTGTAGGTATCACATATGCCGGCTACTCTTACATAAGAAGTTTAGGAATGTATGCGGATATCTTCTATCTCATCGACAGAAGCGGTGTGATTTATGAATTGGATATTCTTGAAGACGGCAGATTTGGTTGTGTAGTTCTTGGAGAAACCGGAATCACAACCGAAGGTAAGATGAAGTATCAGTCATTATATTATGATTTTGAGACAGGTTACATCTTCTACTCAAATTATGACGGCGGAGAAGAATCCAAACTCTACGCTATTGAAAAAGTAATAACCGGATCTGCAATCACAGGCTTTAAGACTTACAAGCTTGGCGACTTTGCTGAAAAGGTATGGCCTGTAGCCGGTCTTTACAGATGGGAGAACCAGAGAAACGATGTTGATGATTCACAGGTTTATATAAGCGGTGACGTAACACTTGAACAAAAGTCTGCAACAGCTGAATTTGAATCATTTGTTACAGGTGAAAGAAGAATTCCTTCACTTTCCGATAAGCCCATTAAGAAACTTTCAGAAGTAAATGCCGAGGCAGCAGCTTTGGCACAGGCTGCACTTGAAGCTAAGGCTAATGAAGAAGCAGCAAATGAAGAAGTAACTGAAGAAACCGAAGAAACAACCGAAGAAACTGAAACAACAACTCCCGATGAGTCTGTTGATGGTGAAGGCGAAGAATCGGTTTCAGGCAATGAATAAAGAAATGGAGCTAATACGATGAAGAAAATATTTACATCAGTGGCTGCGCTTGCATTTACATTGATTATGGCCCTTAGCTCTATCGGTGCTTATGCAAAAAGCAATGTAGCAACAGATTATTTTGTAACAACAATATCTTCAAGACAGGACACTGTTAAAGTCATGGTTGATGTTACAAGAAGAAGCGAAATCACAAGCGGACAGTTTGTTGTAGCTTATGATCCTTCAGTTCTTGAGCTTGACTGGGCAGTATACAACGATGCTTTAAGCCTTGATGATATTAACATTGAAGAAGACGGTGTGGTATCATACGCATTCGTATCAGACACACCTCTTAAAGCAAGCGAAAGATTTGTAACCTTAAACTTTAAAGCAAAGAATGCTTATAACGGAGAAAAGGTTACAATCGCTACAAAGGTTACAGATGCTTATCAGAACAGAAAAGCGATGGAACTTAGAGAAGCTGAAGAAGGAACAATCACCTTAAAGCTTCCCAAGCCCAACTCTTTCTGGGGACGTCATGAAGCTGCAAACAATGTTAGAAACAGCATTTACGACGCACTTTCAAGATTCTTCTGTAACATCACCAGATTCTTCTGGTAAAAGAAACCAATGCCTTTTGGTAGGGTCGGTTACCCCGGCCCCCCAAAGGGCATTTTTTTTAAAATATGGACAACTATATACCTTTAAATAAATTCGGAATGGTATTAAACTAGACAATGTAGGAAATCAGGCAAAACTTTATATATAGATTGGAGAGAGAAATGAAGAGAGAATTGGAAGGATATGTGTTCTTTAAGGACGCAAAATTTCATCCCGGAAGAATTTACATTGAGAACGGAAAAATAAAGAGTGTAGAGGAAATTCCGGAGGTTTCTTTATCACCCGAAGAATCAAAGCAGTACATTATTCCCGGTCTTGTGGATGTTCATTCTCACGGATGTTTCGGACATGACACCTGTGACGCGGATCCCGATGGCTTAAGAGAAATGATTAAGTTTGAAGAAAGCCGCGGAATCACTTCTTACTGCCCCACAACAATGACATTCCACGAAGATAAGCTTACAAAGGTAGTTAAAGTAGTTAAGGAAGTAGCCAAAGAAACAAAGACCATAAAAGGTATCTATCTTGAAGGACCTTTTATTTCAAGAGAAAAATGCGGAGCTCAGAACCCTGAATTCATTATGAAGCCGGACGCAAAAATGGTAAGAAGGCTTAACAAAGCATCAGGCAACCTTTGTAAAGTGGTCGCTATTGCACCCGAAACAGAAGGAGCTCTTGATTTTATAAAAGAATTATCGGGCGAAATAGTGTGCTCTATTGCTCACACCACATCCGATTATGATACAGCCGTTAAGGCAATTAAAAACGGAGCAAAAGAAATAACCCATCTTTACAATGCGCTTCCCGTTTATTCACATAGAAATCCCGGAGTAATCGGTGCTGCTATGGATGATGAAGACATAAAGGTAGAGCTCATTGCAGACGGAGTACATGTTCACCCTGCTGTAGTTAGAAACACTTTCAGATATTTTGGAGCCGACAGAATCATGCTTATAAGTGACAGCATGGAAGCAACGGGCATGCCAAACGGAAAGTATTCTCTCGGTGGACAGGATGTATATGTAGAAGGACGTCTTGCTACCCTTAAAGATAAAACTATTGCAGGAAGTGCCTCAACTTTGTATGATGTTATGGTAGAAGCAATAAAAATGGGCGTTTCCAAGGAAGATGCAATTGTATCGGCCACAAGAACTCCTGCAAAGCAGATAGGAATATTTGATAAAGTTGGAAGCATCGAGAAGGGTAAAGATGCTGATTTATTAGTAGTAGATAAGGACTTTAACTTAAAAGAAGTTGTTATATCTCGCTAATTAACAGTATTTTAATGCGATTTTGATACTGTTAACGGGTAGATATTTACTTTGGAGCATAACAGTGGAAAAAAGTTCGCATACTAATGCAAAGAAAACTGAAGGGCTTTTTGGAAGCTTTGAAACACCGGAAGGAATCAGCAAGAACATTAATCGTACCATTGCGGGCCTTGCGGTGATAGGACTCATATGCAATTTTGTAGCCTGGGTGGTCTGGATAAGAGTAATCTTTGCAGATCGCGTCTGGCAGTCATTTTTGTGGTTTGTTATGGGTCCTTTTTTGTGCCAGGAAATAATTGTTTTTATTTCTGTCATAATAGAAAAAATAATAAGTAAACAGAAACCAAAGAAAAACGATCATGTCAGAGACGCCGTTATAACTGCGCTTATTTATACGGCTTATTTTGATGTGATTGTTTTCTTTTATCCTGATATTTTAGTGTTCTGGGTCTTTGCAATCTGTTCACTTTTGCTAACGGCTCTTTACAGAGATTATAGAAGAATCATTACAACCTTAGTGGTTACAATCTTTGGAACCATGGCTCTTTTGGCATATGACTATTATGTTGATAATGGATTTAGAATCGAAAATCCCCCGTGGCTTATGATGAGTGCGGAAGCCTTGGTTGTGGCATTGATTGTGGGTAGCCTTGCGGTTGTGCTTCACACAAGAATAGAGCAGGCAATTTCTGATGTCACAAAGGCAGAAGCCCTGCAGCAGGCAAAGGACTCTTTCTTTGCAAAGATGAGCCATGAAATCCGCACGCCTATCAATGCTGTCCTTGGTATGGATGAAATGATTTTAAGGGAAAACATAAGCCCCGAAGTAAGAGAGTATGCGGGAAACATTCGCAGTGCAGGCCAGAATCTTTTGTCCATGATAAATGACATATTGGATTCTTCAAAGCTTGAAGCCGGAAAACTTGAAATTGTTCCCATCGAATACGATGTAATGAAGGTGCTTGAAGATTGCTACAATCTTGTGAATATAAGGGCAAAAGAAAAAGGCCTTGAATTAAAGGTTTCAAACGACCCTTCCATTCCGAGAAAACTCTTCGGAGATGAAATAAGAGTACGCCAGATTATTGCAAACTTCCTAACAAACGCTGTGAAGTACACAAAGACAGGCTATGTGGAACTGGGAGTAAGATGGCAAAAGCTTGACGGAGACAATATGAATCTTATAGTTTCCGTTAAAGACACCGGTGTCGGAATCTCAAAGGAAGGCTTGTCGAGGCTCTTTAAAACATATGACAGACTTGATGAAAGAAGAAATAAGTATGTCGAAGGTACAGGTTTAGGCTTAAGCATTTGTAAGCAGCTTGCCAACATGATGCAGGGTAAAATTTCGGTTGAGAGTGAAGAAAACGTAGGCTCCACTTTTACGGTTACAATTCCTCAGACAATAGTCGGCGTTTCGGCACTTGGAGACTTTTACAAAAATCTTGCTTCAAACCTTAAAACGACGGAAGAGTACAAAGAAAAGTTTCAAGCTCCAGATGCCCGCATTCTTGTGGTTGATGACGTAAAGATGAATGTGGATGTATTTAAGGGACTTTTAAAGAAAACACAGATTAACATTGACTCAGCCTTAAGTGGCGAGGATGCGTTGCTTTTATCAAAGAATAATCACTACGACATAATCTTTATGGATCACTTAATGCCCAACATGGATGGCGTTGAAACTTTAAAGAAGTTAAGAAGTATGGATACGCCAAACAAGCAGACTCCCGTTATTGTCTTAACCGCAAATGTGGGAAGAGACATAAAAGAAGAATATAGGGACTGGGGATTTAGCGATTACGTATCAAAGCCTGTTAAGGGAAAAGTGCTTGAAGAAATCGTTTACAAGTATTTAAACAATAAGCTTTTAAACAGTGAAGAGGCAATAACCGAGACAAAAGTTAAAGATGGTGCAAGCGACTTTTTAAGTAAGCTTTCTTTCCTTGATACAAGGATGGGATTATCCTGCTGCGCCGAAGACATGGCTCTTTACAAAGATATTTTAAACGATTACATGAACGACAGTCGTGTGGATGAATTAAACGAATACTTTGATAAAAAAGACTGGAAGAATTATATCGTTGATGCACACGCATTAAAAAGCGCTTCACTCTCCATAGGGGCCATGAGCCTTTCAGAAGAAGCAAAGCGCTTAGAAATCAGTGCAAAGAGCGAAGATTATGATACGGTCATTAAGTATCACGAAGATACTATGAAGCACTATGAGAGCATCCTTAGTAAGCTAAGAGAAGCGCTTTCTTAATCTTCGATAAGTCCAAAGCAAATTGTAGTATACGTAAAAAGCAAAACTGTTTTTAATAAAAAGATCAATCATGCGCTTCTGTTCCGCATCAGGGATAGAAGCGTAATCTTTATTGCTTCTAAAATCCGGGAAGGTTTCAACCATGCCCTTCTTAATCTTTTTTACAAAAGCGTAGTTTTTGTTTTTTCCGTCAATCATGTATCCAAACAAAGTGTTTACAAGGTAAAGGCGAATAAAGATAGATTCTATTTCTTCTTTGTATGTTTCAAAGAAACCGCGTTTCTTCATTTCCGAAACCAAGATTTCCATGGCCTTAATGCGATCTTCGCATTTGCTTTGAGTAACCACATGAACGGTCGAATCATCGTGCATGTAATAATAATATAAAGGCCCCGAAACAAGCTCAAAGTGTTTTGAATAAAGCATCCACACAGAACCGACAGCGTTGTCTTCATAAAACATGTCTTCTGGGAAATAAAGATTATTGTCAAAAATCATGGAGCGTCTGTATATTTTCATAACCAGACTTCCGGAATTTACAATCAGTTTCTTTCTCTTTTCAACATCCATAACACCGGTCTGCTCTAAGGTGTTTGAATCAATAACTTTTCCAACTTTAAAAGAATGCTCATGGGCCAAAGTAAAGTTACTTCCCACCATGTCGGCCCCTGTTTCTTCACCTCTTTTAATCAAAGTCTCGTAGTAGTCATTAGACACCCAGTCATCGGAATCTATAAAGCCTATCCACTCACCCTTGGCGATTTTTAAGCCCTCGTTTCTTGCTCCGCCCTGATGTCTGTTTCTTTCGTAGGTAATAACCTTAAAGAAACCGGGGTATTTAGCCTCGTACTCTCTTAAAATATCAAGGGAGTTATCCGTGGAAGCATCGTTTACCGCAATGATTTCATAATCGGACAGAGTTTGATTGATAAGTGAATCAAGACAGAAATTCAATTTATTGTCGCTTGCCATGTTGTAAACAGGCACAATTATAGATAGTTTCATATGTGTATATTATCATAACTTGACAATTAATGGATAAAAGAATATTATTACGTCAAGAAAAAACTATGACGGAAACAAGTCGGCTTTTTGAAGCATTCAGAGAATGGAGCAAATGGTGTGAGCTCCTATGTGGATAATTTCCGGTACCATTCCCGAGTTGCTTTTTTGAAATGTAAGTAGAAAAAGCCGTGTCCCGCGTTAAGGGTTTGAGTGAAAGTTAAGGTGGAACCGTGTTTAAAGCACCCTTATGTACAGTATTGTACGTAAGGGTTTTTCTTTTTTCATGGCCGAGACTTTTAATCATGAAAGGAGATTTTCAAATGAAAATCACATTAAAAGACGGCTCCTTTAAGGAGTATTCAAACAAGATGAGCGTTTATGATATCGCGCTCGACATTTCGGAAGGACTTGCAAGAGTAGCTGTTGCGGGCGAAGTTGACGGAAAAGTGGTTGACCTTCGTACAGAACTTGATAAAGACGCTACATTAAACATCATTACAGCAAACGATCCTGCCGCACTTCCTGTTATCAGACATACAGCATCACATGTATTGGCAGAAGCCGTTAAGAGACTTCGCCCCGATGCAAAGTGTACTATAGGACCTTCAGTAGAAGACGGTTTCTACTATGACTTCTTAACAGATCCTTTCTCAAGAGAAGATCTTGATGCTTTGGAAGCTGAAATGAAGAAGATTATAAAAGAAGGCCATGAGATTAAAAGATTTACACTTCCCAAGGCTGAAGCAATAAAGCTTATGGAAGAAAGAAACGAGCCTTTTAAAATTGAACTTATCAACGATCTTCCCGAAGGCGAAGAAATTTCTTTCTACGATCAGGGTGGATTTGTGGACCTTTGCGCAGGCCCTCACTTAATGAGCACAAAGGGTGTAAAGGCATTCAAGCTTACATCTTCTTCGATGGCTTATTGGAGAGGCGATTCAAACAGAGACAGACTTCAAAGAATTTACGGTTCTGCATTCAACAAGAAAGAAGAACTTGAAGAGTATCTTGCAAAATTGGAAGATGCAAAGAACAGAGACCACAATAAACTCGGACGTGATATGAAGCTTTTCCTTACGGCTGATGTAATCGGCCAGGGACTTCCCCTCTTTACACCCAAGGGAACAAAGATGATCATGAAGCTTCAAAGATGGATTGAGGACCTTGAAGATAATGAATGGGGATATGTACGTACACGTACACCTTTGATGGCAAAGTCAGACCTTTACAAGATTTCCGGTCACTGGGATCACTACATGGACGGAATGTTCGTGCTTAATAAGGATGCAGAAGACGGAAAAGAAGTAATGGCTCTTCGCCCCATGACATGTCCTTTCCAGTATTACGTATACATGAATGAGCAAAAGTCATACAGAGATCTTCCTTACAGAATGAGTGAGACATCAACACTTTTCAGAAACGAAGATTCAGGCGAAATGCACGGTCTGACAAGAGTTCGTCAGTTCACGATTACAGAAGCGCACATTATTCTTGCTCCCGAACAGGCGGAAGAAGAGCTTACACGTTGCGTTGACCTTGCTCACTATGTAATGAGGACATTGGGACTTGACGGAGATGTAACATACAGACTTTCAAAATGGGATCCCGAAAACAGGTCAAAGTATGAAGGCGACGAAGAATACTGGAATTCAACACAGCAATATCTTCGTGACGTAATGAACAAAAACGGAATCAAGTTTACAGAGGCTGACGGAGAAGCCGCTTTCTACGGACCTAAGATTGATATTCAGGCAAAGAACGTTTACGGAAAAGAAGATACGATGGTTACAATCCAGCTTGACTGCTCTTCCGCAACAAAGTTTGGTATGTACTACATCGATGAACAGGGTAACAAGGCAACACCTTGGATTATCCACAGAACATCAATGGGATGCTATGAAAGAACTCTTGCTTGGCTCATCGAGCACTATGCAGGAAAGTTCCCTACATGGATGTGCGCAGAACAGGTACGCGTTCTTCCCATTTCCGAAAAGTATGCCGATTACGCTGAAAAGGTAAGAGCTGAGCTTAAGAAAAACGGTGTAGACGTTACTGTTGACAATCGTTCCGAAAAGATTGGTTACAAGATTCGTGAAGCAAGACTTGAAAAGGTACCTTACATGCTTGTGGTGGGTGCAGACGAAGAAGCATCAGGAAACGTTTCTGTAAGAAGCCGTTTTGCGGGCGATGAAGGTGTTAAGCCTTTGGCTGAATTTGTTAACCAGATTTGCGAAGAAATTCGTACAAAAGCAATCAGAGAAGAACTTCCCTTGGAAGAAAAGAACGCTTAAAGCGAGGGTTACAAATGTTTACATTAAAGATTGTTGATAAAGACAGGGTTGTTTTAAAGGAAGAAACGGGAGAAAACCGCGTAGATCTTTTCTACGATTCTTCTTACAATCCCGGAGATAAGATTTTACTTACAAGTAATAAGTATCCTGTGGATATAGTGCTTAGCGTTGATGATGCTTTGGGAGAAAGCGTAAGCTTGCTTACAGGTGACTTTAACTTTGAAATTCCTTTTGAAGAAAAGAAAACTTCTTATTCACCCAAGACATTTTCAGGAAGCGCACACTATCTGTTTGCAAGAAAGGCCTATGACTTTGAAGTAAATCAATACAGAAATCTTTCTCTTAATGTAAACGATCAACATGGAGATACACATCTTTATCCTCATGCTTCAGCCAACGTAGAGACCAGAGGTGAAGCCGTTTTTGCAGCAAGAAACGCAATCGACGGCGTGTGCGAAAACCGTTCCCATGGAAACTGGCCCTACGAATCCTGGGGTATCAACAGACGAGATGATGCCGAAATGAGGATAGATTTTGGTAGAAATGTTACGGCCGATAAGATTATTCTTTACACAAGGGCGGATTTCCCCCATGATAACTGGTGGGAAAGTGTGACTTTCACATTTTCTGACGGAAGCACTCTTGTAAAGAAGTTAAATAAGAGTTATGCTCCTCATGTAATAGAATTTGAGCCCAAAACAATCACTTGGGTAAAGATATCGGAATTGATTAAGGCCGATGACCCATCACCGTTCCCGGCACTTACTCAGATGGAAGTTTATGGAAAAGTTGAAAAAGTCTTTGATTGACAAAGAAGTTACAAAAGTTAAGACCGCTGAAGGGTACATTACCCTTCGCGGTCTTTTTGTGCCCTTTTTTATAGAGCAGATACTTGCTAACCTAATGGGCACCATCAACACGCTGATACTTGGGCGATTCAGCGATGATGCTGTGGCTGCGGTTGGAGCCGCCAATCAGGTCCTTGGATTTATATATACCTTTTATGCCGTAATCTGCGGAGGAGCATCCGTAATAATAAGTCACAGGCTTGGAGAAGGAAACGAAAAAGAAGCTAAAGACGTAGCCTTTGTATCAGTAATCTTTACAGCTGCTTTCAGTATGGGCGTAAGTATAATTTTAGCCTTGTTTGGAAGCAACATAATGGGCTTTTTAAACTTAGAGGGCGACACTCTTAAAATGTCTGTTGACTATTTTAAAATTGTGGCGCTTGCCTCAGTACTTCAAGGCGTAATAAGCGCGATTTCAGCAGTGCTTAGAAGTTACGGCCTCACAAAGCCTGCAGTTTTTGCTTCTCTCCTGATGAATGCATTAAATGCTTTGTTTTGCTACATAGTGGTTATGAGGCCCTTTGAGACACCTTTCTACGGAGTAACAGGAGTTGCTTTTGCAAATACTTTGGCAAGAGTAATTGCATTAATTGTAATTATGGTTCAGCTTCAGAAAGGTAAGGCCGCAATTTCTGTTAAAGGAAAAAGAATATCTGATTTTAAGTGCTTATCAAGTATTTTAAAAATCGGAATTCCGGGAGGCGTAAGTAACCTTTCATATTCATTTTCACAGATTGTATCAACATCCATACTTGCAATTGTTGGAACCATGGCAATATCTGCAAAGATATATATTTCATCTATAGTTTTTTACGTTTATGTAGTGGGCTATTCTCTCGGAATGTCTTCATCAATCCTCATGGGATGGATGACCGGGGCCAAAGAATTTGATAAAGCAGAGCGCCTAAATAAAATGCTTTTAAAGATTACGGTTATTTTAAATCCAAGTCTTTCTGCAATTATTTTCTTTTTCCATAAGCCTCTTCTTTCGCTCTTTACAAGCAACCCTGAAATAATAGCTATGGGGGCAAGTGTTTTCTTTATCGATATATTCGTTGAATTCGGAAGAGCCTTTAACCATATTGAGGATTATTCCTTAAGAGGCACCGGAGATGTGCTTGTGCCGATGCTTGTAAACATGAGCTCTTGCTGGTTTATGTCTATACTGTTTTCTTATATTTTGGGCGTACATTTTAAGATGGGCCTTAACGGATGCTGGATAGCTTTTATGATGGATGAATGCTGCAGAGGCCTTATATTGTTTGTGAGATTTAAATCCGGCAAATGGAAGTTAAAGAACGTCTGAGCTTGTGAATTTTGCACATAAAACATGGGGTTGACAACCAATTATTCCTTTATTATGATAAAGTTTGAAATCGGTTTCGAGATTTCAGACCTAAAAGCAGGAGGAATAAAGTGGTGTCTGATACCAAAGATAATAAGACCATAACCATATATGACATTGCTAAAGAAGCCGGTGTGTCGGCGTCGACTGTTTCTAGGGTGCTTACAAACAGTGCAAATGTCAGAAAAGAGAAAAAAGAGCGCGTCCAGGCGCTTATCGATAAATATAACTTTAAGCCAAATGCCTTGGCAAAAGGCTTATCCGACACTAAATCTCATCTTATCGGCATAGTGTCTGCCGATGTCAGAAACCCATTCTACGCAGCTTTATATGTTGCCTGTGAAAACGCGGCAAGGCAAAGAGGATATAACGTTTTGCTTTGCAATTCATTAGGCGAAGGAACAAGAGAAATCGAGCAGCTTCACATGCTTAAGCAGCAAAGAGTGGACGCCATCATTCAGATCGGCGGACGCGTAGATGATGATGTAACGGATAAAACCTTCTCAAAAGAAGTGACGGATATTGTATCTACCATTCCCATGGTTGTATCCGGTAAGATTGAAGGCGTTAAATGCTATAGCGTTGTTATTGATGCAAAAGAAGCATCAACGCTTTTGACACAACATCTTTTACAGTTAGGTCACAGAAAAATCGCTCTTGTGGGCGGAAGACTTGACGTATTTTCAACAAAGATTAAATACGATACATACAAAGAAATTCTTGAAAAGAACAATATAGAGTTTAGAGAAGAATACATAGTAAACGGTAGATATGACAGCGAAACGGGATATTCGGGAGTAAAGAAACTCCTTGGCTTAAAAGAGATTCCCACCGCCATCATTGCCATAAACGACTTTGCGGCGGCAGGCGTTGTGAGAGGCCTTACGGAGCTTGGCTTTAAGGTTCCTGAAGATATTTCCGTTGTAAGCTACGATAATACTTACATTGCGGATTTGCTCACTCCGAAGCTTACAAGCATAGATTATGACTATGAAACCTTTGGAAAGAAGCTTATCGATGTAGCCATAAAGGCTGCGGAAGGCGAAGAAGTAAGCAGCCTTAACCCTATTACCCCTCATTTGGTGGTGAGAGAATCAAGCGCTGCGTTAAGATAAACAGTGTA
>JAILCK010000309.1 GCA_024680435.1 Lachnospiraceae bacterium | reverse complement strand
GGGGATACTTGACTTCCATTCAAAGTCAACCGTCTTGCTTGCGCACATAGGCTCAATAAGCATATTGACGGCTTCCCAGAATTCACCGAAGGAATAAGGCACCTTATTAATCTGAAACTTCTTTTGGGAAATCTTTGAAATGTCCAAAACGTCATTTATAAGCTGAAGCAAAAACTTTCCTGAGTATTGCACTTTCTCGATGTAATCGTTCATAACTTCAGGGTTGTTTACTTCATCCTTCATTAATGCGGTAAGCCCCAAAATAGCATTCATTGGGGTACGCATTTCATGGCTCATTCTTGTTAAAAACTCATTTCTTGCATTCATGGCGTTTTCTCTTTCTTTAAGCGCCTTTGCAAGACGAGCCTTTGCCGCATCTTCCTTTTCGATAACTTCCGTTACATCCTGCTTTATGATACAAAGAAAATTCTTTGCAGGGTCCATATAGGAATACTGGAAAAGCTTTTTCTTTGTAAGTCCGTAGTCATCTTTTTCATCAAGCAAAAATTCATGGATTCCGTTTTGCTTTATATTACCGTCTGCCACGGCCAAATCTGTTGCAAGACGGGCCTTCTCTATGTCGTGAGGGTCCACACACTCTCTTATATACTTACTCATTTCCACGTAGTATTCTTCACCGTACGCTCCGAATATTTCCGTGTTTTTGTCTGCCTTAAATGTAAGGGTGCCGTTATTCTCTCTTTCAACGCACATAACATAATCATAGTTTTGCTCCATGATCTTATTTAATACGCCCATTAAAAGCCTTTCTTCGGAAATGTCTTCTATGACAAAAGAAGCTATAAAGTCACCCGTTACGGGGTGCTCCTTAATGTAGCACTCAATATCAAGCCACATAGGCTTACGATTATTAAGTCTAAAGCCCGCTATAATGGCATGGTGTTTCTTTCCTTCTTTGTACTGTCCGGAAATTGACTTCATATCAAAAAGCTTTGTAAGGCGCGACCTTGACATTGGCTCCAAGGCCTTTGACACAAATTCTTCTTTTATGCTTTCGATATTCATGCCGACTTTTAAGTCAAAGGGGTTCTTTGCCCTTATGGATATGATTTTGTCTTTGGATATACTGTATACAAAAGAAAATACTTTTCTTGATACATCTACTTCGCCGCTTAAAATCTTATATTTGCTTCTTCCCTGCCACTCATCTCCCTCAAAGGCAGAGACAAAATTTTCATCCTCATTTCCCGCAAACAAAGAAAGTTCTTTTTCAAAAATCAAGTTTTCCATTCGGACATAGATTATCAAAAGCCCTACGATTATAGAAATAAGGCCTGCAATGATAACTTCCGCAATCATTAAAGATGTGGATTTACTTTTAGGGTCTCTTATGGAAATAGCAAAGCATATAAGGGCCGTGCCCGCTGCCTGAAATAAAATCAACTTCAAAAACGAAGTAAGAATCATTACGGATAAAGAAACACAAATGAGGCAGTAAGTTAAAACCGCCACACTGGGCTGATAAAGAAAATGCACATGAAATGCATAGGCAAAACAGAGTATGTACCAAATCGTACAAATAAGGCTTGTGATGTGCTTCACCTTATCAAACATAAAGTGAAGGCACACAAACAAAAGAATTGCTACCAGGTCATAGGCCACAAAGGCATAGTTTACGACCGAATCGTCCCAGATAAAGAATCTGAAGATCCAATCGATTACCGTTACAGCCACGAAAGTAACAGCGCCGACCTGGAGCGTCTTCTTGTTTATTTCAGCTATATCTTCTTTGTACTTTGAAAACAACCCTATCTTGAATAATGCAGGTTTCATGCGCGTCCCTTTTTTATTCTTTGATTATTGAGATGTTGCTAAGTTTCATTCCGTCCTGGTTAAAGTAAATACCCATGTACTTATTTAACGCAATGGCGGTTTCAAGATCTAACTTTATATTATCTATTGTATCATCTGCGCCGTTTTTGTTAACAACTTTTTTAATGGTTCCGGCTAAACTTATGGCCATTGATATCTGGGAAAGCTCACTTCCCTTTGCCGATACGTCCATAAGTAACTTATAGTTTCCGGGCTCACGAACCGAAAGGTTAATTAAGTTCATGGTTCCCTTGGATGTATCTATGATTGAAGGGTCAATCACTACGCCGTCATAAATTTCAATGTCCGTCTTCACCACTTTTTCGTAGTTTCCGATTTGAGGGCGGTTCTTTTCTTCCCATTCATCCTTTAGGCCGCATAATCTTTCAAAAGAAAGAGTCTTCATGGTTGCAATCAAAATGTGACGTACATTTCTTTGAAGCTCGGCTCTTGTAAAGATGCCTTTCTTTAAGCCTTCCATAGCGTCGTCTTCATTTGCGTTTGTAGCGGCGTTTCCTGTTACCATGTAAACGTCGTTACCGCCTCTTATCATAAAGGACGTATACTGTCTTGATGACTCTTTTCCTTCTTCGTTGATAAGAGTCCACCAGTCTGTCTCCAAAAGTCCGTCATAGTGCCAATCGTTTCTGACGACCAAAATGTTTTGTTCATAATTGGAGGCTGTATGTGTGCCGTTTAAGATTCCGTAGGTGGTCATTATGTTATAAGCCCCACCTTCTACAACAGCCATCTCAAATCCCTTTAAGTAAATTTCTCTTAAAGCTCTCTTAGACACTACGCTGTCACCTGTGTGACGTCCCACTTCTTCGTTGTTACAAGAAAAATGTTTGATGGTTCCCGTAACTCCGTTTTTATGAAGTCCTTTTAATTCCGCTA
The DNA here is from genome assembly GCA_024680435.1 of Lachnospiraceae bacterium. Classification (GTDB taxonomy): domain Bacteria; phylum Bacillota; class Clostridia; order Lachnospirales; family Lachnospiraceae; genus UBA1258. The sequence goes on along the minus strand of JAILCK010000309.1, from coordinate 3,617 downwards.
CTGCCATAGCACCTGTAAGGAAAGGGTCTTCACTGAAGTACTCAAAGTTTCTTCCGTTTAAAGGATTTCTGTGAATATTCATACCGGGCCCTAAAAGAGAATCGATTTTATTAAATCTAAGTTCTCTTCCCATGTACTCATACACTTCTTCAAGAAGATCTCTGTCAAAAGTACAAGCAAGGCAAACGCCGTTGGGGCCCTGCATAGCCATGGCACCTGAGTCCATTCTTATGCCGCTTGGTCCGTCCGAGCAACAGCAGGCCGGGATTCCGTAGCTCTCTAACACATCTGTGGAGCCTGCAAAAGCTGCCGCGGTTCCCGGGCACACTCTCTTTGAGCACATGCCCTCGCCTCTTGTCATTTGAATCATTTCTTCATCGGAAAGTCCTTGTATAAATGTGTCCAAAGAAACCTTTCCGTCTCTTACATCTTTTAACTTGTATTTCTGTTCTCCAAGGTAAGGAAGCTCTATTAATTTCTTTCTTTCCTCTTCGATTCTAACCTTTGTATCAACTTTTCTTGTAGGTACATCTTCGTAGGAAACCGTGCCGTTATTGTTTACCATTCTCTTAAAGGGCTTAATGGGTGATAATGCGTCTTCGGTTTCTTTGATTACCACCAAAGAATTGATTGCGATTTCAAAAATCTTTTTGGCATCGCGAACGTTGTTTCCTTCAAAGAGTTCGTAAACACCGGGCTCAAGTACCCAGGCGTTTGCATGGCCTGTGTAGCCTCCGTCGTCATAGCAAGCCATTGCCTTTAAGTCAAAAGAAAGAGTTACATCTTCTTTTGCACCTGCAAAGATTGTGTTGGTCTTTGCAAACTGAACAAGCTCTCTGTCTGCCTTTGAAAGCTTCCCATTCGGAGCCTTAAAGAAAAGCATTACGGCTTCTTTGCCCGCAACCTTACCTGTATTTTCAACAGTCACCCTTACGTTTACTTCATTCTCGCCTAAATCAACCACGCTTGAGTGATTGAAGGTCGTATATGAAAGGCCGTATCCAAAGGGATATAAAACTTTATCTTTAGCAAAGGTTTCAAAATATCTGTATCCCACAAATATATCTTCTGTGTAGATGTTTTCATATTCATCACCGAAGTTATCGCTTGAAGGATAGTCTTTAAAGTCGTAAGCAATTGTATCTGTCAAATGTCCGGAAGGATTTACCTTTCCCGTAAGGACATCCGCCGCTGCGTTACCGCCTTCAACACCGCCCTGCCATATGTACATAACTGCCGCGGGATTGTATTCTTTAACCCACTTCATATCGATGATATTTCCTGAGTTAAGAAGCACTACGGTTCTTTTAAAAGCACTTGTAACTTTCTTTAAAAGCGCTTCTTCGTCGTCTCTTAAAAGGTAGCTTCCTTTTTCTGCCTTATTGTCTTTATCTTCACCGGCAAGACGTCCGATTACAACGATTGCAACATCGGCGTTTTCTTTACAGTCCTTAATTACTTCATCCGAAACTTCCATTTCTACCTGACTGAAAGGTTCACCGGCCCAGCCAACGCCTTTATCAAAAGGATGGTCCTTAAGCCATTCTCTGTAAACGTCCGCAAGCTTCTCATATACATTAACCGAAGCTCTTTTAAGGCCGTCATAGATATTTACTACGTAAGGCACATTTACAAGGCCGCCCGAGCCTGTACCGCTTTTAATGTAATCAAACTGAGTGCGTCCGAATAAAGCCACTCTGTCATTTTCTTTTAAGGGAAGGCATTCATTGTCGTTTTTAAGCAATACACAGCCTTCAGCCCCTGCCTTACGCACTATCTGCGCATACTCTTTCCAGTCAAGAACAAGTTTCATAATTATTTTTCCTCTGTCTTTGAATCTTTCTTATTAAACACGAATACTTTACTGAAAATATAGTTTGCAATTGTAACAAGTACCGCCGAAATAAGGGTAACCACAAAAACATTGATTCCAAGCAAGGGGCCAAGGACCTCTGTTAAGAACAAATCGAGAAAGAAAGTTGATACTCTCGATCCGCAAAACTTTAAGCACTCGGGAACCCATGGGCCGTGTGATAAAAACACAAACTTTCTGTTTAAAGGATAAGCAACTGCCACACCGGATACCCATGTTACTATTGAAAGAATCGATGTCTGTAAAGCTGTAGGATGAAGGGGACCTCCGAATACAAATTGGTTCCATAAAAACTTACATCCCCAAGATACAACGGTACATATTCCGCCCACAATGATGTAAACTATTATCTCGCGATATTTTACAATTAATTCTTTAATCTTTTCTATCATAATCTCATTCTCTTTTTTTCTTTTCTATAAAGCCGTAAAAGTCAGTAAAAGGGCAGGCTCACATAGGAATCTGCCCTTCTTTTCTTTATTATTCTATCACTAAATCGCTCCAAACATCGTCGGGACAAAGTGTGATGTATGTCTTACCTGTGTTAAGTGTAATTTCTTCTTTTGTATCAAGCTTGTAGAACTTGGTAAGCACATCGTATGTGGGCTTTTCCCAGCTGATGGGGATTGCCTTACCGTTTGTAAGGTAGTAACCCTTCTGAGAAGAACCGATTGCGTTGTAGCACATGTAACCGTCACCATATTCAAAGAATGAACATCCCTGAATGATTACGTTCTTAAACTCAAGTGCGGGCTTATCTTCCTTTGCTGCATCTTCATACTTCTGGCCGTATTCGGAATAAACATATACGCCCTTCTTTTCATCGTATGTAAGGCGTGTCTGGTTATGTAAGTAAGGAAGCTTTACAAGCTCAGCCTTCTTAGCCTTGGGTTCGTCATCAAGTGTAAATTCTTCATCTGAGAAAGTGAAGTGAGGGCCAAGGTCATATTTGTTGTATTCCATATCCCAGCCTTCGCCTTGGATTCTTGAAACAAGGCCCTTATATGAATTTCCGGCATATTCACCGGTTCCTTTATAATCGGCACCTGTTGCATATTCTTCGTAGAATCCCTGTTTACCTCTGTCCATTCTTGCAAAACCGCCGCTTAAGTGGTTTGTAGCATTGGGAAGTGCAAGCCAGTCATTAATCATGAAGGGGCCACCGTCATGTACAAGGATTGCATTGTATTCTGTAAAAAGGAAACAGTTGGTAGGACGTGTGGAACGTACGTTACCGATTACTTCAATATCCTGCCAGTCCTTAACGATACACATAAGTCTTGTGATTCTGTCGTTTAATGTAGAATTCATAAGTTCATATACGATATCGGCATCTGTGGTTCCATAATGAGGAAGCGCTGTGCTTTCATTATCAACCATAACAGCGATGGGACGCTGGTTCTTTATGTCATTACTGATCCATTCGTTTGTAAGTTCGCTCCTGTATGAATTGGGAGGAATAACTTCTTCTTTCTTTTCTTCTGTCTTAGCTTCTTCTGAAGCGCTGTCTACAGACAAGGGCTCTTCGTTGATTGTAAAAGGAGCTGATGCAGATGATTCTTCTTTGCTACCGCATGCAGCAAGTGAAATCATCATCATGGCTGCGAGTGCAACACTTAAAATTTTTTTCATTTCATTACCTCTACATAGTATTGATTTTAAAACACCATTCTTATTTTACCCAAATAGGCCTGAATATTCAATCACTTCTTTACTTGATTATTTCGAAAGATAACTGTATTCT
>JAILCK010000289.1 GCA_024680435.1 Lachnospiraceae bacterium | reverse complement strand
AGTTTGAGCCTTTTAAGGATGGAAAGACCGCAGAGCTTCAAAAGTTGTATCTAACTGACTCTGCAAAGGGCGAAGGCCTTGGGTATAAGATGGTTTCTTTTATCGAAGAAAAGATGAGGGAAGCGGGCTTCAAAGCCTCTTACCTTGAGACTCACGATAGCTTAGGGGCTGCGATTCACATTTATATTAAGTCAGGGTATAAAGAAATTGAGCGCCCTAAGGAAGTGGGGCATGGCTCCATGAACAGGTTCTTTTTGAAGGAATTGTAGAGAGGAAATATCTTATAAGCTTTGTAAAAATATGCTTGACAGTCGATAGAGAACGGCGTACTCTAATAACGTTAGAGAACGCCGTTAACTTATGAGGGAGAAAAATGCCAAGAGATAAAAGTGAAAGCCATGAAAGAATAGTGGAGGCGGCAAAGAAGGAGTTCTTAGAGTATGGATTTGCGGATGCTTCTTTAAGAAGAATCGCAGCAAATGCCAAGATACAGGTAAGTGGCCTTTACAAGCATTTTAAAAACAAAGAGGAAATGTTTGATTCACTTGTTAAGCCTGCAGTAGACGGTTTCTTTTCCCTTTATTCAACTATTGAGGGCGAATATTTTAGCGACATAGGAAAGAGCGTAGAGTCCGGATTTTGGGAAGGCCAAAACGAGGTGGTCAGAGCCATGAGCTATATATATGATCACCTTGATGAATTTAAGCTTATCGTTATGAAGTCTTCCGGCACTAAGTATGAAAACTACGTTCATGACATAGCAAAGCTTGATGAAGAAGTGACATTACGGTACTTAGAGTCTTTAAAGAAGGAAGGCTTTAAGATAAGGGAGTTTAACAAAAAAGAATTCCATCTTCTTGTAACAGCCTACACAAAGGCCGTATTTCAGGCGGTTTCCCATGGGTTTACAAGGGAAGAGGCCATGCATTATGCGCATACTTTGGACGAGTTTTATACCCCTGCCTGGAAAGCATGGATGGGACTTAAATAATTAATTGCCTCACAATAGGTGAGGCATATTTTAGGGGCTAAGGTTAGCTATGGCTAACAGCAAGGATTTAATGCTGTTTTGCATAAAGAAAAAGGAGACACAAAATGAAACTTAACGAATTGAAGGCAGGCACCCATGCAAAAGTGGTGTCACTTGGAAAGGATGAGAGGTTCTTAAAAAGAATCACGGCAATCGGCCTTACTGAAGCGGCACCTTTTCAGGTAGTGAAGAATGACAGGAAAATGCCTGTCTTAGTGTATGTGAGAGAGACCTTGCTTGCTCTTAACAGAAGAGACTGCGAAAAGATTGAGGTTTCGGAGGTGAAAGCATGAATTGTATAGCTCTTTTAGGTCAGCCAAACTCAGGTAAATCGACGGTTTTTAACCAGCTTACAGGCTCAAGACAGCATGTGGGAAACTGGCCCGGTAAAACAGTAGAAAAGAAAGACGGAACTTTTAATTACAATAATGCAAAATATACGCTTGTGGACCTTCCCGGAAGCTATGGTTTATCGGGAAATTCGGATGAAGAAATCATTACGGAAAAGTTTATAAGGTCCGGAGAAGCAGATATTGTCTGCGTGCTTGTTGACGCGTCACAGCTTGAAAGAAGTATGTATATGCTTGCGGATTTTGCGTCTTTGGATGTGCCCGCAATACTTCTTCTTAACATGATGGATGTGGCTAAGGGACAGGGGAAAGAAATTGACGATAAGAAATTGTCACAAAAGCTTGGAATCCCTGTAATTCCTTTTACGGCGGCAGACGGAAAAGGATATGAGGAGTTAAAGAAACTTATTGAAAGTGAACTGAAAAATCCTCATAAATTAACTTCAAAGCCCGATATTTCCGGAAAGGAGTCTCTTTCATCTTCAAGCGCGAAATTTGCTTGGGTTGACTCGGTTCTTGAAGGAGTAACAAAGAAAGAAAGTAAAGAATATAAACTTGCTAAATTTGATAAGATTTTACTTAAGCCTTTCTGGGGAAAGGTAGTCTGCATTGCGATAGTTTTGGTGGGCTTTTTGGCAGCCATGATGATAATGTCGCCCTTTATGAGCGGAGCTTCAATGCTTCCAAAGCTTCTTGGAGCACCGATAGCTTCTTTCCTTACAGGTTTAAACGTGCATCCTTGGCTTGTGTCGGTATTTAGCCTTCTTATTCCAAACACCTTTTATTTCTGCATTTCAATGGCGGCATTTGTGTTTGGCGTAAACATTGTATTTGGTTTCCTTGAAGAAATCGGATTTTTGGCAAGAGCTTCCTATCAATTTGACTCTGCATTATCAAAGCTTGGCCTTCAGGGAAAAGCGGTAGCGCCTATCTTAATGGGAATGGGCTGCACAATCGGTGGCGCAAGCGGCACAAGAGTGCTTGATACCTGGGGACAGAAGATGCTTACAATGATGGTGGTCTGGGCAGTTCCCTGTGCATCTATCTGGAGTGTTATCCCGGTTGTTTCCAATATGTTCTTCCCGGGATGGGGCACTGCACTTGTTTGCCTTGGAATTGTTGTTTATATCTTCGTGCTTATGTTTATCGTATCTAAAGTCTTTGGCAAAAAGCTTGTGCCTGAAGATTCAAGATCCGGCATGATAATGGAGCTTCCTCCCTATCACAAAGCACACTGGAAATACATTATCAAAGAAGCATGGATTAAATGCTACGATATGTTTAAAAGAGCAATAAAGACAGTAACACTTGTATCCATTGTTTTCTGGGCATTTTCTTACAGCCCTTCGGGAAACGTGGAAAGCAGTTTGTTATATAAAGTCGGCACATTTATTGAGCCCGTCACAAAGTTCTTTGGAATGGGATGGCGCACATTTATGGCATTCTTAAGTGCAGCCTTTGCCAAAGAAGCCGTTCTTGGCACCCTTAATGCAGTATTTGCTGGCCAAAGTGACGTGGCAAGCGTAGCCTTCAATGCATCAACAACCGGAGTAGACGCATCGGCTCTTTCACAGATAATGAGCGAGACTATCTCAAGGTCAGAAGCCCTTGCGTTTATGTTTGCAATAACCTTCAGTGTTCCCTGCCTTATGGCCTTATCTACCACGTACAAGGAATCACATTCCTTTAAATGGACAGCTAAGACCGCAGGCTTTTATATGGGTTCAGCGTTAATCCTTTCTTGTATTGTGTATCATTTGGCCCATCCTTTCTTAGGCTAAATGGCAAAACACCTCACTGATAAACTCAGTGAGGTGTTTTTGCGTTTATTTACAGATTTTCAACCGCATTTTTAGAGCCAAAGTTTCTTACATGCTCTATTCCTTCATCGGATACCGAGCGGCGTCCGTATTTCTTTTTATCTTCCCCGATGGGGCAAACCGCTGTGCACTTACCGCAAGGGTACCTGTATTCCCCTTTAAGCTGCTGGTGGTAAAGAGCGCATTTATGCTTATCCATGTCGGCTGCAATTCTGTCATTCCTCGGAGTGAAGGCTTGAACCGGGCAGTTTATAACGCACTGCTTACACTTAATGCAAAGGTCTTTTTCTATCACTTTATCAGGCGTTACTACAGCATCTGTTATAACGCTTACGATTCGCATTCTGGGGCCGTATTCTTTAGATAAAAGAGTGTGGTTCATGCCGATAGTGCCAATGCCTGCATAATAGCCTGCGATTACGTGAGAGAAGGCTGCCTCAGGCTTTTTTACAAGCACCGATATGTCTCCGTAACAATCCCTTGGGAAAAAGTGGGCGCGATACCCTAAGGTGTTTAAATAATTTGCAATTCGGTAAGCCGTCTCATCAAGCATTCTGTTTGTGGTGTTGTATAGCTCAGAGTACACAACAGAAGGAGTGGTCTCAAGCATTGAAGGGTAAATCTGCACCCCCATCACAATTACAGTTTTAGCCCAGGGCCAGATGGTGTGAGGGTAAAATTCAGGCTCTGTAAGCTTGTATTCTTCCCATCTTTCAACGTTTGCAAAGCCGATTAAGTTGATTCCAAGCTTTGTGGCTTCTCTTTTTATTTTCTTCTTTAAAGCAGCTGTATCGATTGCGGTTACTTCGCTCATTTTATGCTCCTTAATGCTGCGTCAAGCTGTTCCAAAATGTCATCTATATCTTCAATTCCTGCTGAAAAGCGTAATTGTGCGGGAGAGATGCCGGCTTTCTTAAGTTCTTCCTTACTGTAAGCTCTGTGAGAAGTTTTAGCGGGATAAGAAACCGAAGTGGATGTGCCCGCTAAACTTGGCACATACTTTATAAAACCTAAGTTATTTACAACCAGAGTTGCTTCTTTTTCTCCGCCCTTAATATCAGCGCT
>JAILCK010000287.1 GCA_024680435.1 Lachnospiraceae bacterium | reverse complement strand
CTTGCAATTGTGGCAATATGGCCTAAAATATTTGAAAAGAAGCCTCAGGCAAAAGGCTATGTGTATCTTGGAGCAGGCTTTATATGGCTTCGCGCTATGTATTTCTTAGTGACATTTATTTGCTATAACTTAGGATTAACCATATAGAAAAAGAGGATAGATAATGGAACAATTGGCTATTTTTGGCGGTACTCCCGTCAGAAAGAAAAATGAACACATTTTTTACGGAAGACAGTGGATTGAAGAAGATGATGTGGAGGCTGTAAAGGAGACTTTGCTAAGCCCTTACATCACATGCGGTCCCAAGGTCGTAGAGCTTGAAAAGAAGCTTTGCGATATCACGACAGCTAAATATGCTGTTGCAGTATCAAACGGAACCGCAGCTTTACATATAGCATGTATGGCAATCGGGATTAAAGAAGGCGATGAAGTGATTGTAAGTGCCATGACTTTTGCAGCAAGTTCAAACTGCGTGCTTTACTGTGGCGGTACACCTGTATTTGCCGACATAAGGAAAGATACCTACAACATTGATGTAGAAGATGTAAAGAGAAAGATTACTCCTAAGACAAAAGCTATTGTAGCTGTAGATTTTACCGGTCAGGCAGTTGAACTTGATGAGCTTAGAAAAATCTGTGATGAGCATCATTTATACTTAATTGAGGATGCGGCTCATTCAATCGGAACAAAGTATAAGGGAAGACCGGTTGGATCGATTGCGGATATTACAACCTTTTCTTTCCACCCTGTTAAGACTGTTACGGCAGGAGAAGGCGGAGCCTGCATGACAAACAGTGAAGAGCTTTATAAAAAGCTTCACTTGTTAGATCTCATGGAATTACACGTGATATCGATGAAATGGTGAATAAATCTGATGCACTATGGTATAACGAGCAGGTAACCTTAGGATATAACTACAGAATGACGGATTTTCAGGCGGCTTTACTTGTTAGCCAGTTAGGAAAGCTTCAGAAGTTTTCAGACTTAAGAAAGAAAGTTAAAGCAAGATATGATGAGGCATTTAAGGATATGCCTGAAATTATCTTACAGGAATCAATTCCTGAATCCGATACTACTCAGCATTTATATATAATCAGGCTTAATCCTGACAAACTTAAGTGCACAAGAAGAGAGTTCTTTGATGCTCTTTACGCTGAAGGCACTTGCCCGCAGGTTCACTATTTACCTGTTTATATGCATTCGTATTACGAGAAGCTTGGCTATAAGAAAGGCTTATGCCCTGTAGCTGAGGCTACATACGAGCAGATAATGAGTATCCCTTTCTATGCAGCCCTTAAGGAAGAAGAAATAGAAGATACCATTAAGGCAGTTAAGAAGGTTGTTGAATATTACAGAAAGTAAAATATATGGACTTTTTTAAACTTAAAAAGACTGAAAAAACAGCATTTATTTCAGCTATAATATGTGGCCTTTTTGCATACGGCTTCACCCTAACACATCATTTTTTGACACTTGATTCCATGTGGAATCAATACTCTGATCAAAATATGATTGAGCTTGGAAGACAGTTCTTGATGTTTGCCTGCAGGATTAGCTCAGACTACGATTTGCCTTGGCTAAACGGAGTGTTGGCCATTCTATATCTTTCTGTAAATTCAGCATTGCTTGTTCGATTATTTAACGTTGAAAAGCAGATTACAGCCTTTTTGATTGCGGGCTTTACTGTTTGCTTCCCGACTGTTACATCAACGTTTGCATATACGTACACAATCGATGGCTACATGCTTGCGGAGCTATTGGCAACGTTGGCTGTTTTCTTGTGCTTAAAGTATAAGAGGGGATTTATTCCTTCGATTTTTGTTTTGGGATTATCAATCGGAATATATCAGGCATACTTTTCTTATGCTCTGGTGTTATTTTTGATTTATTTCCTTCTTTTGATTGTGGCTGAAGACACGAGTGTGAAGGAAATAATCAATAAAGCAATAAAGGCTATTGTTTCCGTGGCGTGTTCTTATGTTTTTTACGTTTTAACCTTGAAGATAATGCTTAAGCTTGAGGGCGTGACACTTACGGGATATCAAGGCACAACCGCGGTAACGAGTTTTAGCTTTGGCGTGATTGGCGAGGGCCTTAAAACGGCTTTCTGGTCTTTTGTAAATTTTGCAAGATGGGAAAATGTGCTTACCACGACACCTTCCATGAAGATTGCCTTTATTGGGCTAATGCTTGTGGCTGTTGCTTCTTTTATCTATCTTTTTATAAAAAACAAGAAGTATAAAGAGTGGTATAACTTTTTATTTGTAGCAATAATTGTGGCTG
>JAILCK010000224.1 GCA_024680435.1 Lachnospiraceae bacterium | reverse complement strand
GTTTACAGCTTCGGAGACGGTAGCTTAAATATTAAGTGTTCTGCAGTGGCAGGAAACATCACAATTAACGGCTAAGTCACATTTAAAGTATCCAAAAGGGCTCATCTTAAGAAATTAGTAATTTCTTAAGAGAGCCCTTTTACTTTTATTCTGTGCTATAATCATCAGATAGGGAGAATTTAGAGGAATGATAGCGCATTACATAATTAATATGCTAATGCAGGCACCTAAGTTTACTAAAGAAGAAGTACGTAAGTGGGATGAGGATTTCCATATTGGTGATTGTTTTTCGGATTACGATACTCTTTGGGATCGTCATCCTTTTTCTTTGCAAAGCTTGGATGCGGAAATTAAAGGCGAGTATATCATTAATCATAAGGATACAAATGATAGAAAACATGTGGCCATTATAAGCCACGGCCTTTCCGCCATGAGAGATGCCTGCATAAAGTATGCAAAAATTTTTTACGACTTGGGATACAACGTCGTAATATACGATCAAAGATATTTCGGAGCTTCCACAGGCCCCTATTGTACCATGAGCCAAAGAGAAGCCACCGATTTAAGAAAAGTAATATCTTTTTCAAAAGAAATATTCGGACAGAATATGATTTACGCTCTTCATGGGGAATCTATGGGGGCTGCTACGGTTTTAAATGTTCTTGACAAAGAAACACCTGAATATGTGGTGGCGGATTGCCCTTTTTCAGACTTGGGACGCTTAATTGACGAGCTTTCTTTTAAAAAGGCATGGATACTTGGAAAGCCCGCCGCAAAAAGAGCAAGAAAGATTGGCATAAAAAGATATGATTTTGACTTTAGAGCCGTTCGCCCGATAGACAGCGTAAAAGTAACCAATGTTCCGATTCTTTTCATGCACGGGAAAATGGATTCTTTGATAAACTGTAAGCATTCGGAGGACATGCTTTCTGTTTGTAAAAACCCTTTATCAAGAATCAAAATTTTCGATAAGGCTGAGCATGCCAGAAGCTATGCTTCGGATAGGGAAGCATACAAAGAAGAAATGCTTTCTTTTATAAAGGATGTTGAGAATTCGCAGTAATTGTTAGGAGAATGAAGTGAAAAAGGGTATCATTATATGTGCTTCCCTGATTCTTGCATTGGGAATCCTTGTTTGTGGGTATAAGGTTTTCAATATGTCGGGAGAAATTGCCAGACACCGTTTGGCAGAGACCAAAGCCTCTTCAAGTTTATCTGAAGAAGATTACGAGTATATAGAAGACGATGAGGAAGAGGAAAAAGCTGCTATCAGCGTACGTGTCTTAAAGGCTAACTCAATTGAAAACTTTTTGGACCTTACCATTAAAATAGACTCAAAAGATACGGAAGTGGTTTCTTATATCCTAAGTAAGGGTAAAAGATTTGACACTCAAAGGATAATATCCGATATAGCTTCTTACTCTTATGAGGACGTAGAACCTTACATTGTTAATGAAAATCAGCAAAGACTCTGCTTTTTGATAGATTCAAAGAGGGGAGAACAAACGGTTCTTGATACAGGCTTTTATACATTGAGAGTGTGTTTTTTAAACGGAAAGTGTTGTGATTGCTCCTTTGAGCTTGACGGCTCGGCGCCTGAAATGCTTAAGGTAAATGTTGGAAAAGATATTGAAGCCGCAGAAGGCGGAAAAGTAAGAATTAACACCATTTACCTTTTAAAAGACCGTTTTCTTATTGATTATTCTCCTGCGGTTGTGCTTGATGACATAAACAAGCATGACTACTGGTTCTTTAATGATATAAGAGTTTCTTATGCTTCGGGCATGAAGATTATTGCTGATGTTCAGGCGGTTAATGTACGTATATCGGATGACAGATTCTGCTCTGAATATCTGTACAGTCCTTATAATTATGATAACTTTTTAAATATTCAATCGCTTTTAATAAACGATACATCAATAGTTCCGGAAGAGTACCATTGCGAAGAAGTGACAATCAGAGACATCGGTACTCCAAGAATTTACGGAGCACAAGTTGAAATTAGCATGCCCGTAAGAGAAGTGCAAGTTGATAATGCATGCCTTACGGAATGGGGCTTTTCCTTTGATATTTTGCAAAATGAGGATAAAGTTAAACCGACTCAGGCTTACATCGGAAAAGGAAGCTCCTTTGATGCAGCGGAAGTTATGGGCGGTGTGGTTTATTCATTGAGTGAAAACAACAGTCCCTTTGCCGAAAACTTTACGGTTGATGCCTCAAATGGTTTCTTTGCTCCTTTGGGCGATTACTTTGTAAGAGTTTTTTATGAGGATGGAACTTACGGCGATACAAATCTTGTGCTTTATGCAGATCCTGAAACAAGGCTTTTGGCCTATGCGGATGTAAAGCTTAATGATGAGTACGGTCACGAAATAAACGTAATAAGAATCGATGCCATGAAAGATTCTGTCGGAATAACTTATTCGGCAGGCTATGATGAGGATTCTTTTATTTACGATACTAATAATTTAAGCAATGTATCTGTTTTATTAAAAAACGGAGAGGAAATAAATGTTTATGATTCCGGTGCCTACTCGATTAATGAGCAGTATTACAGAACGGATAAATATGAGCTCCCCGATGATTTG
>JAILCK010000216.1 GCA_024680435.1 Lachnospiraceae bacterium | reverse complement strand
TATCGATACGCCTTTACTTTATTTTCTGTACATGCTTCTAAACTCTGAGGGTGTAACGCCTTTTACAATCTTAAACATCCTTATAAACGAAGAAAGGGATGTAAATCCCGAATTATATGCAACTGCCGTAATGCTGTATTCTGGAATGGCCAAAAGCTTTTCTGCGTTGTAAATTCTGTTTTGACTTAAGTATTGGTAAAAAGAAACATTGGTAAACTGCTTAAATAAGCGACTGAAGTGATACTTTGAAAAGCCTGCCATATCGGCGATAGCTTCCAAAGTTAAATCTTCGGTACAATGCATGCTTATGTAGTCGCAGATTCTCATAAACTTTTCAGTGTATTCCTGATGCTTGTTACCTGTGTGAGCAAACTTCGGAGCTTCGTTTGTAAACTTTCTTCCGATTAACACAAGCATTTGAAGAACCTTAGAATAAATTGCGGCTTCGGATAAAGAAGCATTCTTCTCATACTCATCTTTAATGGAAAGCATAATTTCTTTAAGTTCATCATAAATTTCAGGAAGATCTTCCGGAGTTATAATGTACATAGGAGACAGAATTGATATTACCGTATCGATTTCTTTCATTCCTCTGAGCACAGAAGGGTCTGCCTGAAAGATAATTCTTTTACCGGGGCCCTTTGGAGAATATAAAGAATGAAGACATCCGGGAGCAATAATTAATATATCACCAACGCGCAAAGAAACCTTCTCTTGCACGCATTCTGCGAAGTACTCATTCTCAAGTGGCATAACAAATTCTATGGGGGTATGCCAATGGGGAGGGTAGTCCTCAATCTCACTATTTAGGTATAATCTGATGTTTGTATCTTTTTTAAAGTTGACGGTTTCGTATACGCCTTTTAGATTTTCTATCATTTTTACATCCTCCGAGACTATCAAAAAATAAGCATTTTTCGAAAAGTCTCATACTACGATTATTGCTATTTTTTTAATAAAAAGTCAACACTGTCACCATATTTTTCAAAAAAAGAGAAATATAATGAAATATATTGCCCCTGCAGGGGTATATTTTTGATAAAAAGTCTTATATACTTATCTCATAAACAAACAAAACACTTACACATTTAACTTACAAACAATTAATCTTTTATGAGAGGGATAAAAAATGAAGAAAAAATTATATAAGTCAAGAACAGACAGAAAGTTAGCCGGTGTTTGCGGCGGTATTGCAGAATACCTTAACATGGATTCAACAATCGTAAGATTGATCGTCGCAATTTTATTTTTAGGATTTGGTACAGGCCTTTTGGCTTACATCATTGCAGCTTTGATTATGGAAGATGCACCGGATGGTTATAATCCTGACAACGACTTTTACAATCAGAACTAACCGGTAGAAAAATATTATAAAACTAACAAGGACATCGCAGAAATTAAGTAAATCTTAAGAGCGATGTCCTTTTTATATGAAAGGTTTGGTGTTAACTTTTTTATAGCGGAGTATTAAAATGAGGGATATAAAAGGAGAATTATTATGAGAAGAGATTTAATCAAGAATTGGAGCTTTAAAGGTGGCTTTGTCATAGCGCTTTTAACAGTGCCCATGCTTTTAACAGGCTGTGCGGCAGATAAGTATGTAATTAAAGAAAAGGTTGAAGCCTCAAATACACCTATTGAATCTTCAATCGAGGAAAAAGGCGACACGGTGGATGAAGGTAAAGACGAGAAGTCCCAAAGAGAGTCACGCCCCATCTATGCAGGATCCGTTGTGACCACTCAGTTTAGCGAAGTACTTAAATTGGATGAAAACGAAGGCCCTGTGGGTAGTTACACCTTCCCCGAAAATTCTACATATGCCTTTGAAAACGGCGGATATGTGTATTACTCAACATGGAAGTCTGAAGGGGATACCTACGGATATGAAGTAAAAAGAAAAGAACTGTCATCAGGTAACGAAGAATATATCTGTGATGTTCCGGGAGTAAGAAGCCTTGATGTTTACAACGGATACGTATTCGTGCGTTCCTATTCCTACGACGACGCAAAATATGATGAGAGAAAATTTGATGTAAACACACTTGAAGAATTGCCAAACGATGCAAACAATGCCTTGTTTGACACAATCGGCGATAAGTCAACCTGTAGCGATTTAAGAAGTAGAGAATCCTGCCTTGACAGGCTTATGGATGAAGTTGGATTCATCGCAGCTTATGACTATAAAGAAAGCAAAGTAACCTGCAAAGCTAAAAATGCTGAAGACGTTGCGGTTTACGATCTTGAAAACTCATATGAAATTTACGCTTATGATAAATACGATCTTGTATATTCTTCAAGTGTAGAAGATGAAAACGATTATTGGGCAAAGAACCTTATGATGCTTGATCTTCAAGGTGATGCTACATTCGTTATTGCAGAAAGATTTAATTCATTCTTAGACTATGCTAACGGAAAGATTTACTACAGCATGATAGACGAGTCTGAATTCGGACTTGAAGAATACGAAGTACATGCTTTTGATACAGAAACTAAGGTAGACTCCGTTTTATATAAGCAAAAGAAAAATCCCGGCATGCCTATATACGGACCCGGAATATGTGATTTTAAGGTTTTAAACAAAAACATATATTTCTTAAGCGATGACGGAAACGAAGTATACTGGTACACCATTCCTGCAGATTCAGATGCCCAAGCAACTCCTGAAAGAACAGAGGTTATATTGGCTAAATCAAACGCACCTAAGGGCGTAACGATTGAAGGAATCAGTGAAACAAGACTTTGCGATAAATGCGGA
>JAILCK010000190.1 GCA_024680435.1 Lachnospiraceae bacterium | reverse complement strand
AAAAGCAACAAGATCAAAGGATTTATTAAAAAGCCCTTTTCTAAGCCATTTAAGCTTATAGGCATCCCAATCTTCAATCTCATCACTGTATTCAAGCGTTACCACTCTTATTCTGTAATCATCATTTGATTGGTTAAAATTGGCAACCGCATCATTTATTTTTCCTAGGTATTCAGGCGTTGCAAGAACCAAAGTTTCTCTCGTTTTGTCTCTTTTAGTAAAAGAAGAAACTATGCCTATTGAATCATCACCGTGGTCTCTGCCACCGCTTGCAGTTACGTACCGATACAATTTCCCGTCACTTTCATACCAGCCTAATCCCTGGCCATGAGTGCCCGTATCCGCAAATCTAATAATTTCGACCATACCTTCGGACATGCTGAATCCAAATAAAGAATCTACATTACTATATGTAAATACATAATCAAGTATGCCGTTATCTACTCCGTAATCATCATATGGATAAGGGCATTCGGTTGCTTTACCCAAAGACAAATCTTCTTCATTAATTTGAGCTATAAAGTCTTTTTCTTCTTCTCTATATAAAAGGTATAATCCGGATTCTCCGGATGTGACTATTTTAGATTCTTTAGGAATATCGTTTTTACAAATGAATTTACCTGTAGTATCGTAAAGAGCTATTTCTTTCTTTCCTCTTACAAGAAGCTTATTATTCTTGGTTTCAAAAAGCGTGCGGGTATCTCCGTTAAAAAAGCCAACGGAAGCATCAATGTAGGTAAGCATATTACCGCTTTCATCGTATATGTCTACGTTTGTCTCTGCGCTGTCTCCGTACCCTGCCACCACAATTTTGCCGTCATTTAAAACATTCCACCCCATGTGATTGTCAACATTTCCGTAAACAACAAAGCGGTTAAGAATCTCTCCCTTATAATCGGCCTTTGTAATTAAATAGTAATCTGAATCCTCTCTTTGATAGTGGGAAAGATAATACATAGCATCGCTTTTAAGCAACATATTGATTACGTCTTCCCTTTCACCTTCAAAAGTTTGTGTCTCAGTAAGAAATTCATATCGATAATCACCGATAGGTTCCGATGATTCCATTGTCTCTTTAGAAAAAGAACAGCCTGCCATAAATAGACCGATAGATAGAAAGATTGTTCCCAATAATACCTTTTTCATTTTTATACCCCCTCAGTATTTAGTAAAACTTTTTACTTTCTCACGAGTAATCATACATAAAAACAATTGTTATAGCAATAGTTTTAAGAGAAACAGTCATTTGCATGGTATGTTCGTCGAACTCGCCGCCGGTTTGCTGATGAATTCGCATGTGAATTTGTTGCAAATATATTTTCTTGTGTTTATAATGAAATCAAAGGAGAAATCATATGCCTAATATTAAACCGATATCCGATTTAAGAAATTACACCGAAGTATTAAAAGAAGTCGATACAGCTCAGCGCGTTTACCTTACAAGAAATGGACATGGCGAGTATGGCATACTTACTATGGCTGAGATAGATGAGTTGGATCGATACCGTGCTGCTTACAAGTTATTTGCTAAGCTCCAGCAAGCCGAAAACCGTGCTAAGGATGAAGGCTGGATAGACTTCGCTGACCTCGAGAAAGATTTGGGGGTATAGTAAGTTTGTTATATACGCTAAAGCTCTCTCCCACAGTTGCAGAAAAGATGCGTGAGCTGAGTAAAACTCTCGAAAGCAATTATGGGACGAAGAAAAAAACTAGAATAATATCTAAAATCAAATTAGAAATAAAAGATCTTCAAACTCACCCGTATAAGGGTACATCCTTAGAATCAATTCTAAACATCCGAACACCGTATCGGTTCCTTCATGCAGAACATAATTTCATTTTTTACAAAGTAGAAGAAAAAACTGTTTTTGTAACTGAAATATTTAATGAGAAAGAGGACTTTCTTCAAAGAATGTTCGGCATTAGTTTGCGAACGCAGGAAAGTATAGATTATTGGGGCGATTAGTTAATCGCCCCTTTGATTTTTAAAATATCCTCATAAAAGTTTTCGTATATGTGCTTTACACAGTCAGGATTCTTTATAACCATGTTGCCGGTTAAAAGGCCCAGTACGGAAAATGCCATAGCGATTCGCCAGTCTCCGTGAGGATCAACCTTTGCGCCCTTCACTTTTCCGCCCTTTATTTCAAGGAAATCTTTTCCTTCTTTACAATCTATTCCGCACTTTTCAAGATTGTCTTTTATAACGGAAATTGCATCGCACTCACCGTTTCTAATGTGCGCAATATTTGTAAGCCTTGTCTTTCCTTTCCTTAAGGCGCTTAGAATTGCCATCATTGCAACCTGGTCTGAGTAATCGGACATATCGATTGTGGTGTTTCCTTCAGGGAAATTTTTATCCCTGCTCTCTAAAACATACCCATTATCGTAATCAATTGAAGCTCCGTACTCTTCCAAACGCTCAAAAAAGGTTAAATCGGGTTGATTCCTTGATACATTCATTTCACCGATTTGACACTTACCGCCAAGCATAAATGCTGCCGCATAGTAAAAGCAGGCCAAAGAAACATCTGTGTCTGTAAGTATTTCTTTTGAAAGATATGGCTTTCCGCCTTTACAATGAAATACGTTTTCTTCGCTTGTAAAGCTACCGCCTACTTCCCTTATCATTTCCAAGGTAGCATCAGTGTAAGAAACATGGGATAAATTAACGGCTTTTATCGTTGACCGATTTGGTAAACACCCGAGAGCCATCAAAACACCGCTTAAAAACTGGGCATTTTCGCTTGCATCTATCTCCATTGAAATGATTTCATTATCCTTGGGCTTTCTTCCCACGATTCTAAAAGGAAGATGACCTTCTTTATTAAGGCATGTAACCTTGGCGCCATATTTTCTTAAAGCTGAAATAACACTTTTTAGCGGACGGGCGGATAATGCAGGTGATGCGTTGACCACATAAGTACCATCCGAAAATGCGAGGAGTGCTGACAAAAATCCGACAGCAAGTCCTGCGTTACCTACATATATTGCAGCATCCTTTGAAGGTATGTTACCGTTCTCTCCAAAAACTCTAACCACCTTAAGGCTTGCATTATAATACACTTTAAACCCTAAATCTCTTAGGGCATTTAACATAGTCTTTCCGTCTTCTGTCAAAACCGCATTTGATATAACGGTTTTTCCGTCAGAAAGTGCTCCTAAAATCATAGCTCTTGCTATTATGTTTTTTGAACCCGGAACATTCATCTTAATATCGACGGGCCCCTCAATCGCGTCAATCTTAATCTTATCCATTAAAAGTTTCTTAAAGCTCCTGCATCATCTTTAGTAGAATTATCTATTTTTCTTATCACCACAAAGTAGCTGTAGTCTTTGCTTACGGTAATTTCAACTCTGTCTCCAACCTTGTGTCCAAGAAGCGCCTTTCCCATGGGCGATTCCGTGCTCACAAGTCCGTGAAGTGAATCTTCTCTTACCGTTGTAACGATTTTATACTCTTCTTCAACGTCATCTTCTTCCACATAAACGGTTACCGTTTTGTTGATTCCGACTTCGTCTTCCTTGCTGTCATCGTCTAAAACCTTTGCGGTTCTAATCATTCTTTCCAGGTATCTGATTCTTGATTCGTTTTGATTCTTTTCTTTTTTAGCTGCGTAATACTCAAAATTTTCGCTTAAATCGCCGTGAGAACGGGCTTCTTTAACATGCTCCAAAAGTTCTTTTCTCACTACACACTTTCTGTGCTCGATTTCGGCTTCCATATCTTCTATATCTTTTTTTGTTAACTCGTTATTCATGCATAAACTCCTGATAAATCCCGGTAATCTTATATCCAAACTTTAAATACATTAAAATCGCAGGCGTATCGTTTGCATAAACTGTAAGGCGGGCCTTCTTAATGCCTCTGTCTCTTGCTTCACACAAAGTTTCCGAAAGAACCCTTGTGGCATAGCCCTTACCTCTATACTTCGGAACACAGAAAATGTTTTCTGTGGATATGGTTTCTTCGTCCCTATCCCAAACAGTAACGCTTGCTGCAATTTTGCCCTTTACTCTTAATACATAAATTGCACTGTTTGGATTTGAAAGCTCATCCAAAATGTCTTCCAAGGGATCCTGCTTTTTAAAGCCCTTGGCATTTGCGTTTAAGTATTCCGTTAGATTCTCGGTATCATACTTTTCAACCATTGAATCTTTAAACTTTTCAACGTACCCTTCAGGCTTTTCAACGAATACTTTCTCCATTACAAGCATTTCGCCCGATGCATAAAACCCGTTTTTATAAAATTCGTTTAGCTTATCGATGTCTTTAACATCTACAAATGTCTTAAATTCGTTCATTTCTTTGTGTATGTCACATATGTGTAGGGAATGTCACCATCTACATGCTCATCGATGGTCTTTTCATAAAGGCTTTCGTCAAATTCAGGGAAATATGTATCTCCCAAAACAGTGGCATCAATTTCAGTAATAAAAAGCTTTTCAGCCAAGGGAAGGCCTTCATTGTAAATGCCCGCACCTCCTGATAGGAAAATATCTTCACCGGGGCGGTTTTTCTTTGCATATTCAATTGCTTCTGTTAAAGAAGGAACCGTAATAAGGTTTTCATCTTCATACTTTTCCGTTCTGGATACGATTATATTAAAGCGGTTCGGAAGGGGACGGCCGATTTCTTCATAAGATTTTCTTCCCATGATAACAACGTTTCCGGTTGTAAGTTCCTTAAAACGTCTCTGTTCTCCCTTAATTCTCCAAGGTATCTGACCTTTATTACCAATTACTCGGTTTCTCGTATAAGCAACTATAAGCCCTATCATATGTTTTTCTTTCCTTATATAAATGAATAAAGTTGCCGTATTACTCGGCAACTTCATTGTAGCATCATAATAAGAATAAATCTATCGTGAAAGATTTATTATTTATTGCTTAATCGTCATGGAAGCTCCGCAGTAAGGGCAAAATCTAACGTTTCTTTCTACCTCTTTTCCACATCCGGGGCAAACTGAAACGCCTTTTGCAACCTTAATTGCTTCTCTTGCATCTTCAATCTTTTTAATTGTTTCATCAATCTTAGCTACACTTGCAGGGAAGTTAGAAGCAAGTATTTCTCTTTTTTCTTCGTACATCTGCTTTCCTGCCTGCATATAAAGCTTGTCTAAGTTGATTTTTTCTTTTTCAACTGTGGCTGTAAGTGTGGCAATCTCAGAAACTTCTTTTGCTTTCTGTGCTACGGTTGCGCCACCTTTTGTAATCTTATCGGATAAGTCCTCCAAAAATCCCATCTATCACGCCCTCCTAAGTAGGTTTTATTTAAAAACAGTATATACTTTATTCTTCAAACAAACAATTGTCTTTTTAAGAAAGATAAGAGGGTTTATTTTTCCAAAACAAAAAGGAAGTCAAATCTCACGATTCGACTTCCCTATATAAAAAGATATTTAAGACGACTGTATCGCTGGACTCTGCAGTAAAATCATACCGCATTCAACCCTTTAACGCTCTCATTGAATCATCTCCCGTAGCAACGCTACCGCAAAAGAAACTCTTCTGCACTCACATCATCGGTATGCGAAACGCTCCACTTCCTTCTACTTGTATACTCACCTTGTTCGTATTATCCATACTCATGAAAGCTTTCACTTTCGAGTTCAGCCGCGCCTCTTCACCTAGTGACAGGTACGCACCGACTACGCTCTCAACTTTTCAATGTGCCCTAAAGTTTCGGCAACTGGCTACCTCATCGTCACTGTCCCCCGTAGAGCACGAGTAAGATGGTACCTCGTTTGGGTTCCTCTTATGAGGCCCTATAGCTTTGCGTCCCAACCTTGCGATTGGTTTGCCAATACTAAGTCCGTCTTGGTATCGTAACTATACACCCTAAGGTACCATGTGTCAATACTATTTTCAGATAATTTTTAGTTAATTTGTCTATTTTCAGTATATTGTTTGAATTGCATGTTCTTCTAGTGAAATAATACGCATCGTGGATTCATATTATGTTTTTCGACCCGCTCTCGCTTAGGGTCTACGCTTCGCTTCGGTCGGGTCAGAGCCAAGGTCCCCCGGACCTTGTTCCCCCTCGCGTAACGGTCGCAGGTAAACCTGCTCACTAAACTCAGCGGCCTTATAAGCCCGCTTCGTTAAGTGCCGACGCTGTGGAGGGTCTTCAAAACAAATATAAAGTTCCCGGTGCCAATTCTATATTGCCAAAGATAACAATACGCCGCTAAAAGTTCTTTCCGGAATGGCTCGTGGACAGATATTAAAAAAAGAAAAAAGGCATCGCGGATTTATGTTATGTTTTGAGACTTTACGCAGCCCCGGCACTTAACGAGCCGGACTGTAAGGAACGGCAAGTTTAGTCAGCAGGGAGGCTGCCTGCGGCCGCTGGTGCTGCGTCCTAAGCGAGAGCGGGTCGAAAAACATAACATAAATCCGCGATGCCAATATAAACTTACTTAAAATATCTGTTCAAGAGACCCTGGAGGGCTTTGCCGTGGCGGGCTTCATCGCGGGCCATTTCGTGAACGGTGTCGTGGATGGCGTCAAGGTTATTTTTCTTTGCGCAAGCTGCGAGGTCGAATTTACCCTTGGTGGCGCCGAATTCACAATCTACTCTCCATGCAAGGTTTTTCTTGGT
>JAILCK010000169.1 GCA_024680435.1 Lachnospiraceae bacterium | reverse complement strand
GCCATGTCCTTAAGCTCGTCTACGTAAACTTCTCTTTCTTCTGCTTCAAGTCCGAGAATTTCTTTTGCTACGTACATAAGTGAACGACGAGTGATTGAAGGTAAAATGCTGTTTGACTTAGGTGTAACAACTTTTCCGTCTTTTGTTACGAATAAGAAGTTTGCGCCACCGGTTTCTTCTACCTTAGTGCGTGTAGCGGCATCAAGGTACATGTTCTCATCAAATCCCTGCTCATGAGCATCAACGATTGCGTAAAGGCTCATTGCGTAGTTAAGGCCTGCCTTAATGTGACCGGTTCCGTGAGGAGCGGCTCTGTCAAAGTCTGAAACTCTGATGGTAAGAGGCTTTACGCCACCTTTAAAGTAAGGTCCAACGGGAGTACAGAACATTCTGAATTGATATTCTTCTGCAGGTTTAACACCGATAACAGGTGAAGAACCAAACATATAAGGTCTGATATATAATGTAGCACCGGATCCGTAAGGGGGTATAAATGCTGCATTTGCTGAAACTACTTTATCTACAGCATCAAGAAATCTCTCTACGGGGAATACAGGCATTTCAAGTCTTTTACAACTGTCTACCATTCTTTCTGCATTTAAATCGGGGCGGAAACAAACTATTTTTCCATCCTCTGTTGTGTAAGCCTTTAAGCCTTCAAAACAAGTCTGTGCGTACTGTAATACACCCGCACATTCGCTAATCACGACTTTATCATCGGAAGTTAGAATTCCTTCATCCCAGGCTCCGTTCTTAAAATTTGAAACATATCGCTTGTCGGTGGGGATATATCCAAAACCGATATTTGCCCAATCGATATTTGCTTTTTGCATGTCAATTCTCCTTCCTTTTAACTCTTTAACAAGTTAAGTCGCTAAATTATTTGATAACTATTATCGGACTAAAACTATAAAATGTCAATCATTAGCTTAAATAATCCGAAAGAGTGGCAAATTCGGCTAAAGTAAGGGCTTCTCCGCGAATGGTGGCGGGAAGGTTCATTTTTTCAAGAGCGGACAAGACGTTTTCTTTGGTCACATTATTGATGCCTGCATTGGTAAGGGCATTAACCATGGTTTTTCTTCGCTGGTTAAAGGCGGCACGAATAAGTGTAAACATTAAAGCTTCATTTTTAACCGTAACAGGCATTTCTTTGTGGAGAGTAAGCTTTATTACAGCGCTATCTACATTAGGGCGGGGCACAAAGCAATTTGCCGAAACAATCATTAAGATATCGGGCCTTGAGTAAAACTGAACTGCCAAAGAAAGTGCACCGTAATCTTTGGTGCCGGGACCGACTTTCATACGATCCGCCACTTCCTTTTGCACCATAACGGTAATTGAATCTAAGGGCACATGGCTTTCAAATAGTCCCATGATAATAGGTGTCGTAATATAATAAGGAAGATTTGCAACCACCTTTATAGGCTTTCCGTCATTGTACTTATTCGTAAGCTCGTTAATATCAAGTTTTAAAACGTCCTCATTGATAATGACCTTATTTGAGTATTCGCTTAATGTGTCATTTAAAATAGGAATAAGGTTTTTGTCTATTTCAACAGCGATTACAAACTTTGCATTTTCGCAAAGATACTGAGTCATGGTGCCAATGCCGGGACCAATTTCAAGGACACAGTCATCTTTTGTGATTTCCGCTCCTTTAACTATTCCTTCCAAAATGTTTGTATCGATTAAAAAGTTTTGACCAAACTTCTTTTGAAAGTTAAAGTTATATTTTTCTAAGATTTGAAAAGTATTTGAAGGTATACCTAAATTTGCCATGTTGTTTTCCTATAAATTAAAAAGTGTTCTTGCGTTTCGCTCAGTTTCTTTTATCACTTCTTCGCTAGTGATTTCTTTTAATGATGCAATTTCTTCCGCCACGTATGTAAGGTAAGAAGAATCGTTTCTTTTGCCTCTAAAGGGAACGGGTGCAAGGTAAGGGCAATCTGTCTCTATTAATATAGAAGAAAGAGGAATGCCTTTTGTAACTTCTTTTAAGGTTTTAGAGTTTTTAAAGGTAATAACGCCGCCGACTCCGATGTAAAAACCCATTTTTACATATTCTTTTGCAATCTCCAAGGAAGAAGAAAAGCAATGGATGACTCCCTTTTTTTGAGGAGTATGTTCCTTAATTATATTAAGAGTATCCATTGTGGCTTCTCTTGAATGCACAATTACGGGAAGGTCATATTTCTTTGCAAGCTCAAGCTGATAGATAAAGATTTCTTTTTGAGCTTCTTTTGTGGAAGTATCGTAATAGTAATCAAGACCGATTTCTCCGATTGCAACAGGTGAGAGAGTCTTTATCATTTCTTCAAGCACAGGCCTTCTTTCGGGGGTAAGCTCATCCACGTTTTCAGGATGAATGCCGTAAGTGGGGTGTAAGAAAGGATACTTTTCACACAGGTTCTTTATTTTTTTTAGTGAATCCCAAGACGCTGCGGCGCACACAATGTCGCCGACTCCTTTTGAAGCCATGGATGATAAAAGCTCATCTCTGTCTTCATCAAAGGCTTCATCGTCGTAATGGGAGTGAGAATCAAAAATCATTTAGTTGCCTCTTTTTTAATTTCGGTTTCGTATTATTTTATCACAAAAAAAATATGCGGTAAATTTGTAAAGAAAAGGCTTAAAAAAGGCAGTTTTTTGAAACTCTGAGGGGCGTTAAAAAAATATAAAAAAATTTTTAAAAAAAGTCTTGCAAAAAAATTATCCGTGTGATATATTCTTACTTGCGTTGTGAGTGACGCAAATCAAATAAATACGCGCCTTTAGCTCAGTTGGTAGAGCACCTGACTCTTAATCAGGGTGTCCAGGGTTCGAGTCCCTGAAGGCGCACTAAATTAGTCGCAAGCTTAGCTAAGTGCAGGTTTGTGGCTTTTTTGTTTCTTTCCTGATAATATTAATACTTCCTTAAACCACAATATTTTGTGGTCTTTTTTTTTGACTTTGACTATATCGTGTGATACACTTTTATATTATAGGGGAACTATACATAGCCTTAGGAAAAGGGATTAGAAAGTTGGATAAGTACGAATACAAAGTCCGCGCAGACGAAATCAGGGCATTAATACAGGCGAGAAAGTACAGAGAGGCCGTAGAGATAGCAGATACCATTGAGTGGCGTAACGTCCGCAATAGTATGATGTTATGTACGATAAGCGACCTTTATAAAATGTGTAAGCGTTTTGAAGACAGTAGAGACGTCTTAATGCTTGCATATCAAAGAAATCCGGGTGGAAGGATGATTCTTTATTCTTTATGTGAATTGTCCATTAAGCTTGGAGACGTTGTAAACGCTATAGAATATTACAAGGAATTTGTGGCGGTAGCTCCGAGAGATACCGGCAGATTTGTGTTAAAGTATAAACTTTACACCGCTCAGGAAGTAGGGCTTGAAGAAAGAATTGGCGTATTGGAAGAGCTTCAGCAGTACGAGTGTAAAGAAAAATGGATGTACGAGCTTGCATATCTTTATCACATGATGGGATATGGCGATAAGTGCGTCGAAGAATGTGACCAGATAGTTATTTATTTCGGCGAAGGAAAGTATGTTATAAAAGCCCTTGAATTAAAGGCTTTGCATCAGCCTCTTTCCGCAGAGCAGGATGTAATTTACAGAAGGCTTACAGATCCTAAAGCAAATGAAGTGCTTGTTAAGGATATGGATGTAAGTAAGTTTAATACAATCGATCTTCAAAAAGAACTTGCAAACAGCTTAGCTGAAGTTTTGTACGATGACACTCAGCCCATTCCCGAAATTCCCGAAAGCGCTTTAAAAGAAGAGCCAAAGCAGGAAGAACAGGTAGTTTTCGAAGAACCTGTTATGGAAGAAGCGCCAAAAGAAGAAGTAGAAACAGAAGAACCTAAAGAAACAGAGGAAGAGCCCTACAAGGAGCCTGATTTAAATGAGGCTTATGAAGAATACTTAAAGAACCCTGTAGATAATACTCAGGATTTGGACATTCCTTTGGCCAAAGAAGAAATCAAAAAAGAAGAACCCTTTGTTATTAAGGACAACACTCCTTCAGATGAAACAAAGATCTTTAGCATAAAGGACGTTGAAGCAGGCTTAAGGAAAGAACCTTCCATAAGCCGTACTGTTATGCCTCAAAAGAACTTAGATGAGATGCATGAAGTAATGCCTCGCTCCAGCAAGAATCCCGCAATCATCTTCCCTAATTACGATGATATGGTTTCCATGGAAGGTGATGGTCAGATAAGCTTTAACCTTCCCGAGCAGGAAATGGTTGAAAAGCAGATAACCGGCCAGATAAGCATCGAAGAAGTATTGTCTGAATGGGAGCGCATGAAGAACGCAAGCGAGAAAAAGTGGCGCGAAGACATGCGTAGAAAAGTTATTCAGCAGACAAACGGCATGTTTAAAAGCTTTGACGAGACTTCAAAGGACGGCCTTTTAGAAAAGCTTGAAGACGAAGTAAAGAATAGCGATAGAGTTGAGCTTACAAAGGAAGAAGAAAACAACTTAACGGATGAAGGCCTTTCTATCGAATCATTTTCAAATAACCTCGGTGAAGCTGCTATGGCAGCAGAGGCTGCAATCCTTGCCACTAATCCCGTATCAAGTGATGATAATGAAAAATCGGGAAATGACATAAGAGAAATTCTTGTTGAAGAAGAGCCCACACCCGAAGAGCTTTCCTTTGACAGAACACCTTATATAAATGAAGATGAAGAAAAGATAGAAATATCTGAGCCCGAAGAAATCGTTTCGGAAGAAACCACAGATAATAATGATGATAAAGAAATCGATTATCTTATGGCATTTGCAGAGGCAAGCGAAGAAAGAGATATGCAGGACCTTGCTGCAATGAGCGCTCATGAAGATGTTTTCTTTGAAGAAGAACCCACAGAAGATGTGGACAAAAATGTAGATGAGCAAGCAGAGGCTTTTGAAGAAGAAGCAGAAGAGTTAAATACTGAAGTTCCTGAAGAAGTAGTCATTGTAAACGGACCTACTGAAGAAGAATTCGAAGAAGCTTGCGAAGAAGAACCTGTAGAAGTAATAGAAGAAGCAGAACCTGAACCGGAGGCTATAGAAGAATCTATTAAAGAAGCGGACAATTTTGTAGAAGAACCCGCGGAAGTTGAGGACGAAATTGTAGAATCCGAAGAAGGTGTGGATGAAAATGTAGATGATGAGCCTCTTAGCTCTACAGCCGAAGAAGCAGAAGAAGTATACGAAGAAAGTGAAGAATATAAGGATGAAGTAAGAGCGTCCGGCTTTACCGAAGAGCAGGAAGAACGCTTTGAAGCCTACATCCAAAACGAAGTAGGAAGAGAGCAATTAAAGCAAGTCTTGGCAGGAGCATCATTAGAGGGTGGTCACGGAAACGTTATTATCGGAAGTGATGACGTTGACAGTGGTGTGGATTTAGCTAAGGCAATAATCATGGAGCTTGCTTCCAAAGATACAATCGGAGGAAAAGTTGCCAAGATTAAAGCAAGCACCTTAAATGCAAAAGATGCGGAAGAAACACTTTCTAAACTTGATGACGGTGCTTTGATAATTCAAGATGCAAACGAATTAAGAAAAGAAACCCTTGAATCAATAAGAAAAGTAGTAAGCGATAAAAACAAGAGATTGTTCATTATCCTTACAATGATTAAGCGTACAAAGCATAAGTTTGTTATGGAAAATGCAGGATTCCTTGAAGCATTCGACGTTTCAATGGATATTGAGTCTTTAACAAACAAAGAGCTTGTTGCTTACGCAAAGGGATATGCTTACAGCAAAGAATATGCAATAGATGAAATGGGTATGCTTGCCCTTCATACAAGAATTGATGAAAGACAGACAAACCAGCACGCTGTAACAGTTACCGAAGTAAGAGAAATGGTTGACGAAGCAATCGAAAAAGCTACCAAGAAAAACGTAAAGCACTTTGTGGATGTTTTGGTTGGCAAGCGTTACGACGATAATGATATGTTAGTTCTTAAGGAGAAGGACTTTTCAGAATAAAGCTTGTAAAGGGGAAGTCAAAAGATGAATCCAATTGCTATCACTGAGACAGACAGATATTTATTTGGCGAGGGCACCCATTATGAAATATACAAAAAACTGGGTGCTCACCCTTGTAACGTAGATGGTAAGGACGGGGTATATTTTGCTGTTTACGCGCCCAATGCACAAGAAGTATATGTGATTGGTGATTTTAATGATTGGAAAGAATGGGATATTCCGCTTAAAAAACTTGAAGACAGCGGAATATGGGACGGCTTTGTTGAAGGCGTCAAAGAAAACCAGCTTTATAAGTTTTTCATTAAAGCAAAGGACGGAAGTACTCTCTATAAAGCGGACCCGTTTGCAAACTATGCAGAAAAGAGACCGGGAACCGCATCTAAGATTTATGACATAAACGGATTTAAATGGACAGATTCAAAATGGATAAAGCGAAGGGACTCTCAGGATATGTTTAAACAGCCCCTTGCCATTTATGAATGCCAGATAGGTTCTTTTATGAAGCATCCGGGAAAAGAAGACGGAGGCTATTATTCTTACAGAGAATTCACAGACAGAATAGTTGAATATTTAAAGGAAATGAAGTATACCCACATAGAGCTTATGGGCATTGCAGAGCATCCTTTTGACGGCTCTTGGGGATATCAGGTTACGGGATATTATGCACCCACATCAAGATACGGAGAGCCAAAAGACTTTATGTATCTTGTAAACACTCTTCATAAAAATGGTATCGGAGTAATCTTAGACTGGGTGCCCGCCCATTTTGCTAAAGACGTCCACGGCCTTGCAAACTTTGACGGGGGAGCTGTGTTTGAGCATCCCGATCCCAGGCTTGGAGAGCATCCTGAATGGGGCACAAAGATATTTAATTATTCAAAGAAAGAAGTCGTAGACTTTCTTATTGCCAATGTCTTTTACTGGATAAAAGAATTCCACGTAGACGGAATAAGAGTAGACGCCGTAGCATCAATGCTCTACCTTGATTACGGAAAGAAACAAGGTGAATGGGTGCCAAATAAATATGGTGATAACAAGAACCTTGAAGCAATTGAGTTCTTTAAACATTTAAACTCAATTGTGCATAAAGAATATCCCGGATTTATGACTATAGCGGAAGAATCAACCGCGTGGCCTAAGATTACGGGACCTGTTGAGGAAGACGGACTTGGATTTTCATATAAGTGGAATATGGGATGGATGCATGACTTTTGCGAATACATGAAGTTAGATCCCTACTTTAGAAAAGATAACCACTACAATATGACCTTTGCCATGAGCTATAACGAGTACGAAAATTACATCTTGCCTTTATCTCACGATGAGGTGGTGCATTTAAAGTGCTCAATGGTTGAAAAGATGCCGGGATTTAAGGTAGATAAATATGCAAATCTTCGCGCCGGATATACGTTCATGTTTGGTCACTGCGGAAAGAAGCTACTTTTCATGGGACAGGACTTTGGTCAGGAGCGAGAATGGAGCGAAGAAAGAGAGCTTGACTGGTACATGCTTGAAAATCCTTTGAATAGAGGTTTAAAGGATTACGTAAGCGAACTTTTAAAAATGTACAGAGAGTACCCGTGCCTATATACCGATGATAACAGCTGGAAGGGCTTTGAATGGATGAATGCGGATGATAAAGACAGAAGCACTTATTCATTTATAAGAAGAACAGAAGCCGATCCAAGATGCTTACTCTTTGTAATGAATATGACCCCCATGAAGTGGGAAGGATATAAGCTTGGAGTTCCCAAAGCAGGGAAGTATAAGCTTATACTTAATTCAGACGATGCAAAGTTTGGAGGAAACGGTAACGAAGTAGAAAAAGAAATTAAAGCCGTAAAGGGAGGATGCGAGTATCAGCCCTATGCTTTAACTCTTGATTTACCGCCATATTCTGCATTAGTGTTTGAATACTAGTTAAGAAAAACAGAAAAACAGCCGAAATAAAAGGTGAGCGAATGATTCGCTTGCCTTTTTTCGTGTAAAGAAGGTGAAATGCAAGGATGCCGTTTTGGAGATTACTATGAGAATTTCGTTCGATAATTCAAACCGACAGATTGAAAGACTAAATAAGCCATTAACTACCGATTCAAGTAATAAGACAAAAGGAATCGGTTCTTTTTATGAAGAAAAATCCGTGCAGGGAGAAACCGGAAATTATGAAGGTGCTCTTAAGTCACTTGGCGAAGTAAAGACAAAGGCTATGGCGACTGATGTGGATGCCACACAGGATTACATGACAGTTATGTCAGCAAGCATGTCTGATGAAGATTATGCAAAAATGGTAGCAACAGGTGAAAAGCCCGAGGCTATGGAAGTGGAAGATGCAGTCACCATTATTGATAAAATCAAACTTGAAATGGCAAGAGGCGGAGCTGACATTAAAGGCTTTACAGATACTCTGGATAGCGAAACAATCAAGGAATTAACAGGCCTTGAGGCAATTGCAAATGAACTTACAAAGGAAGATGTATCCGTAACAGAGGATATGTGTAAAGAGATTTCCGATGTGGCAGGAATGGCCAAAGAGCTGACAGAGATGTCAGATGAAATGAAGAGATTTCTTTTATTAAATGACCTTGAGCTTACAATCGATAATATGTACCTTTCAAAGCACAGCGTTTGCGAAGATGTAAAAGCAAGAGGCGGAGAATATTTTAACATTGAAGCGAAAGGATATATTGCCAAAAAAGGAACAGAAGTATCGGATGAAGCTTTAAAGGAAGAAGTAATTAAGCTTTTATCCGATATGGAAATTGATGTGACGGAAGATAATGTAGATAATGCCAAATGGCTTGTAAGTAAATCCCTTCCCGTAAATGAAGAGAATCTTGAAAGATTAAATGAAATCAATCAGGTTTCTTTGCCTTTGACAGATGAAAAGATTTCAAAATCAATTGCTATAGCTATAACAGAAGGCAATCTTCCAAAAGACGCAAGTGTCATAAAAGAAGAAAGCATATATTTAGAAGCAGTAAGACTTACAAACGAGCTTGATACAATAGTTAGCTCAGAGTTTGTCAAAGAAACAAGAATTATGGAAGAGACCCGCTTAAAGATGATGACTGAAGCAAATCTTTTGCTTATAAAGAGCGGGTATAAAATAGATACCAAGGCCTTGGAAGAATATGTTGAAAAATTAAAAGAAATCGAAAAGACACCGGCGTTTACTGAAGCCGTTGAAATCGAAAGAGTTGAGACAACGGTAAAAGCTATTAATGAAATGCCTGTTGCAATTATAGCACCGGTCGCTCCAAAGATTTCTTTGATGACTCTTACTGAAGTTAAAGAAGCGGCAGAGCCTATAAAGAAGCGCTATGATATAGCAGGTGTTGCTTATGAAAAGGTTCAGACCGAAGTCAGAAAAGATCTCGGTGATTCAATAAAGAAGGCATTTAGAAATGTTTCTTCAATCCTTGAAGAGATGGGCCTTGAAGATACAAAAGAAAATACACGTGCCGTTAGAATATTAGGATATAACAGCATGCCCATAAGCAAAGATAATATTGATGCCATCAAAGAAGCAGACAGAAAGTTACAAGGTGTTATCACAAGGCTTACACCTTACGATACTCTTAAGCTTATAAGAGACGGAAGATCGCCTATCAAGATGAGCGTTGATGAACTTAATCAATACCTTGATGAAAAGACGGATAACCAGAGCGAAGAGATTGAGAAGTACTCAAAGTTTTTATATAAGCTTGAAAGGGATAATGAAATTACACCTTTAGAGAGAAAAGAGTACATCGAAGTCTACAGATTTTTCCACCAAATGGAAAAAACAGAAGCTGCTGCGGTAGGAAGTGTTATAAATGCAGGGTGGGAGCTTAACTTTGAAAATCTAAAGACCGCTTATAAAACACAAAAGCACAAAGGTATGGAGGTATCGGTAGGTGAAAAGTATGAAGCTTTGGTAAGCGATGACCCTACAGATGCGCTTCAAAAAGAGTGGCTCTCTCATAAGCTTGATGAAATAAGAGAAGCTCTTGATGCACCAAAGGAAACCGTAACGGAACTTGTAATGAATGACGTTCCTGTCACAGCGCAGAATCTTGAAGCTGCCTTAAATCTTCAAAAGAAGAGAGGCAAAGCATTTGAAAAGGCAACCGAAGCATCTGAAGGAAGGGCAAAAGAAAAGGCACTTAAGTTTTCAGATGAAATAAGCACAAAGGAAGATACTTACGAAGCTTACGATGAAATGATAAGCGAATGTAAGAGAGCAGTTTACGATGAGTGCATGATTAAAGACAGTTACATCGATGTTAGAGCCCTTCAAGCCGTTCACATGCAGTTAAGCCTTGCAAAAAGCTATGCTTTTAACGAAAATTACGAAGTTCCCATGGAAATCGGTGGACAAGTGACCTCCGTAAACGTGAAGCTTGTGCATAACTCAAAGGAAGATCCAAACGTAGCAGTTTCTTTTGAAAATGAAGAATACGGACGAGTGAGCGCAAGACTTTACATGCAAAAAGGAGAAATTAACGGATATATTGCATGTAATTTAAAAGAAGCCGTTACTAAAATGCAAAAAGTAGCCGATAAACTAAGTACAAAGGTGAGTGCGATATGGACAGCCGCACCGGACAATGATTTGACTCTTTCAAGAATCCCCATGAGAGAAAACACGGAAGTTTCTTCGAATGAATTGTATGATATTGCAAAGAAATTTCTTGAAAGCATGAAAGGATGACCTAAATGAGGATTGATTACAACGTATCAGCAATGATAGCAAACAGCCATCTTAAAACAAACGATAAAGCTCTTTCAAATTCACTTGAAAGATTATCATCAGGACTTAAAATAAACCACGCTAAAGATAACGCTTCAGGTCTTGCAATGGCAAAGAGAATGAATGCCCAGATCAGAAGCTTGGAAACAGCAAACCAGAATTCATCGGACGGTGTATCTGTTATTGAAATCGCTGAAGGTGCTTTAACAGAAGTTGAAGAAATGATTCAGAGAATGAATGAACTTGCAGTTAAGTCTAGCACCGGAACAATTCAGGATGACGACCGTAAGATGATTGATGATGAGATTAAGCAGTTAAAATCTGAAATCGAACGTATCGCAGATACAACAATGTATAACGGAGAAGTGCTTCTTAACGGAAACTTCGATGTTAAAGGATATTCCGATAACTTAAGCATTAAGGTTGCTACATACAGTGATGATGTAAGAAGCGGCGATTATTCCATAAAGAGGCTCGTTGCAAATTTAGATGAAAAAGGAAACATCATTCCTGAGGAAATTCCTAACCTTAAAGAAGACGGAACATTAAATGACGACACACTTCCTCCCGAAGCAATGGTTAAAATCACCGGAACAACTTTTGACATAGAATTTGGAAAAGGATTTGAACCCGCAGATGCATATGAATATACATTAAAGCGAGACGGAATCTTCGTTACAGGTCCTAACGGCTTTGAAATGGAATTTCAGGTAGTTGAAAACATCAATATAAATGCGGCCGTAACACCCACAGACGAGATTAACTTTGATATCACAGGCCTTGGCTCAATGGGACTTCAGATTGGAACAAACGAAGGCCAGGAACTTGACGTAAGAATCGCAAAGATAGACCTTAGATCTTTAGGACTTAGCAAGATAGATTGCCTCACTCAGGAAAATTCCTTAGAGTTTCTTGATCAGATGACAGAGACACTTCAGTACATAAATGAAGCAAGAAGCCGTCTTGGTGCATACCAAAACAGACTTGAACATACAATAAGTACTTTGGATATTTCAGAAGAAAACATGACAGGCGCATATTCAAGAATTATGGACGTTGACATGGCAGAAGAAATGACTGAGTACACTAAAGATCAGGTATTGGTGCAGGCTTCAACCAGCATGCTTGCTCAGGCTAATGAAAGACCTTCTTCTGTACTTCAGTTGTTACAGTAGGTGATATATGACAAAGGAAACCATTCAGAACTTCACTTATCGAATTACACAGGCCAATAAAACTCA
>JAILCK010000141.1 GCA_024680435.1 Lachnospiraceae bacterium | reverse complement strand
AATCTTCGTGCATTCTCATTGTTCTTTGTATCAAAAAGCTTATGATCGTCAACATCATGTAGAAGCGCCGAAAGAAAGATTATTTCTTTATCGCTTTCAGGATAGTATTCAGCCAACCGTTCCGCGTTTTTATACACTCTCATGGTATGTGCCGCGTCATGCCCGTCAGCATTTTCTTTAAACAGCTCTTCTATGTATTTGATTGCTGCGCTGATTATGTTTTGATTCATTCTACTTGTTTTCTCTTTTCTTTAAGCAGAAGCTTAAAATCCTCCAAATATCGATTAAATCGTTCATCATCTTTGCCCACAACACAAGTCTTCTTTCCTTTGCAAAGAAAGAAATATGATGTATGGCCGGTACTGTCTTCCACTCCTCCTGTTACGTAAGGCTTCGTGATTGTACCCTGCAAAGTTTCGGGAAAAAAGGCCAGCAAATCGGCGAGTTCTTCAACCGTAAACTGCGTAGGATTTATATCTAATGTAGATATTCTTCCATTTGAAAGGCATTTGAAATTTCCGTCTTTGACTGTTTTCCCACTCCATTCAAAATGAGTGATATTCGTCTCAGAAATCGGTTTTAAAGAATCTAACTCCATCTTTGCCCATACTTCATCGCCTATGGCAAAATGCTGTAAATTGGGCGCTGAAATAATATTCTCTATGTTATGGAGCTTGCTAAAATCATGGATTCCAAGGCCTATGAGCCCTTCATTTCGGCTCATATCCCACAATGATGTCGCCTTTTGATTAAAGAAATAATTAATGTACTTTACATCTGTTAAGCTAGCAAGACTGCTTAAATCCGACACTGACTTATTCTTCCAAAAAGAAATTGCTTCAAATTGCCTTGCATAGTTACTTACAAAGTAATCAAAAGTATCCTGCTTAAGCCCTGAAATTACAATCGACTTAGCATCCGGATGGCTTCCTATTGAATCAATTTGCTCCTTACTTATCTCTCCGCCATCAACTTCTTTTTGAACCAGATTAATATCAAACTCATTAAAATTGGCTTTTGTGTAGTTACTAAGATTAACCATGGTCTCTCCCCATTTGCTCCACTTCGAGATAAATTGGTTTCTTTAGCCCTCTATATACTTAATAGCCTTTTTCAGAATAGTCTTCTGAGACTCGTACTGAAGATAATTAAGTGCTTCAGAAGCCTTGCAAAAGATAATGTCGCTTATTTCACTATCCTGCTTTACAAAATTATCACTTGCGATTTTTCCAAGAAAATATACTACCGTTTTATAGGCATCATACTCTTCCATGTAGTAGCCTTCTTCTTCTCTAAAGCCTTCAACCAATTCTACTTCTGTGTTGGTTTCTTCCATGCATTCTCTTTTTGCGGTTTCTTCCTCTGTCTCGTTTTCTTCCACATGGCCTTTAGGAAAACAAATTACATCATTTGTCTGCTTAACAAGCATGACAAATATCTCGTTATCCTTAATAGTGTAGGGCACTACGCCACATGATTTTTGCTGTTTCATTCTAGTAAGCCTCCGTTTGTAACTTAATATGAGAATCTGTTATCATTTACCCCTCCCTCATATGTAATTAACTTATACCTCTCTTCCCGGGGCAAGAGCCAATGTAACCGTATATTCTAAGTTCTTGTTGAGAATATATCCCAAATAATCAAACGAACTTGTCGAAACAAAATACCACTTACACATGGACATGAGCTGTAAATCACGGAAGCTGTCTAGTCCTGTGTTTCCTTCAACATATACTACTCGTGATGTAAGATTAAGACCAAGTTCTTCGTCATGTTCCTTGCACCAGTTAAGGTCGTCTGAGAACACAAAGAAGGTTACATTCGATGCCGCCTCCAAAACCTTCTTTATGGCTTGCTTAAATGCTTCAGGCGGAAGCGACCAGTTTAAGTCAACAAAATCGCCTCTTCTGATATGAACGGAGCATGAATTGGTTGATAGAATTTTATCTTCATATTTTTTATTCTTAAAATCAGTTATCATCGGAAACTGTAATTCCTTAGACAAGATATCCTTGTATTTCAAGAAATAGCCCTTGTTAATCCAATAGCCATGGTAATACCAGTTCCCGTTAAATCCTGCTAACTCAGGATAATATGTGTTTACTGCTTTCGCACGAAGAACATGCCCGTTAAAAGGATTGAATTCTACGTGATTACCCGTTTCGCTTACCATGCTCATTTCTTCATTCATATCAAGAAATAATTGCGGTATACTCTTCCCGTTTCTTTTTTCATCAAGAATCTGTTCCCACACATCCGGTTCAAAACAATCGCTTATCATTCTGGGCTTTACACCAAATACTCTCTCAAGTTCATACCCGTTATGAACAGTATTTAAGGCAAAATACGAATCGTCCATAAATACATCGTCATCCGGCCTTTCAAGTTGGAGCCATCTGTAAAAAATATACTGAAATGTCTGATTTGCAAGACCGCCGTCCAAAAACTGAATTTTTAACCCCATGGAAGTTCTCCTCTTTTTGAATAATTATGAAAAATGCCTTTTTATAGGCGAATTATAGCATTATGTTTAACGCGAAAGCGACACCACGGTTTCAACATGCTTTTCCGTATGAGGGAACATATCCACGCACTCGGCACGCTTAACCTTGTATCCGCCCTTTGTTAAGAACTTTAAGTCTCTTGCCAAAGATTCTGGGCCGCAGGAAATATAGACTATTCTATCAGGCTTTAATGTAAGCAAAGACTTTAAGAACTTTTCATCGGATCCGTTTCTTGGAGGATCCATGAAAACTACGTCAATCTTTTCTTTATCAGCCGCTAACTGCTCCATAAATTCACCGGCATCTGCCGTGAAAAATCTGATATTCTTAATCTCGTTCTTCTTTGCATTTATAATGGCGTCTTTAACCGCGTCTTTGTTAAGCTCCACGCTCACAACCGTCTTTGCTTTATCGGAAGCAACCATTCCGATTGTGCCGATTCCCGAATATGCATCTAAGATGGTTTCTTTGCCCGAAAGCCCTGCAAATTCAATTGCC
>JAILCK010000115.1 GCA_024680435.1 Lachnospiraceae bacterium | reverse complement strand
AAGCGGCGGTGTATTCTGCCGCTTTATCTATGTTTATTGAAAGGTCGACTTAAATATGAGAATCGAAAAGGTAAATTTAAACCAAACAAACAAGGACAGTAAAGCTTTCATGGAGGTTTATGTGCAGGAAGAAAGCGAGAGCCTGTATGTTAAAAAGCGTCCCTTGATTTTATTATTCCCCGGTGGCGGATACGAGCATCTATCAGACAGAGAGGGCTTTCCTGTGGCTTTAACTCTTTGCTCGTGGGGATACAACGTGGCGGTTATTCACTATAGCTTAGCACCTGTAACATACCCCGCTCAGTACCTTGAATCCTTCGAGGCTTTAAAAAATCTAATCGATAATAGCGATGCCTACAATATAGACAAAGAAAGGATTTCTGTCATGGGCTTTTCTGCGGGAGGTCACGCTGCCGCCATGCTTGCGACAGGCTGTAACGATCCTCTTATTTTAGAGACTTTTAATGTTAAAGCAGGTTTCTTTAAGATTTCAAACATGATTTTATCTTACCCTGTGATAACTTCGGGAGAATTCGCCCACAGAGGTTCTTTTGACGCACTTTTGGGAGATAAAAAAGACGATGGGGAAACCTTAAAGGCACTTTCAATCGAAAACAGAGTAACTAAAGACACCCCCAAGGCCTTCATCTGGTCCACCTTTGAAGATGTTACGGTGCCCTGCGAAAACGCATTACTGCTTGCAAAAGCTTTAAGAAAAGAAAACATTCCCTTTGAACTTCACATTTTTGAAAAGGGTTGCCATGGCCTTTCTTTAGCAAACGAACTTACAATGACTTCCACAAAGGAATGCATAAACAAAGAGTGCGAAGAGTGGACAACACTTTTAAGAAACTGGCTTAATGTAAACTTTCCTGTTGTAAGCGAAAAGAAACCCTTCGTAAAATCTAAACTTTTAAGAACCCTTCTTTCATTAAAATAGGTTTGAAAAAAGGACAAAAAACAGTTATAGTTATATGTGCCTATGCGCTTTTTTATTGAACAGAAAATCAACATTTCGGTTTTTTTAAGAAAAGAGCAATCAGGAATATAGAAAATTGGTAGATTATTTAAATGGTTAAATAATCTTGAAAGGATAATTTATTTTATGTGTGGAATAGTTGGATACGTTGGCAACAAGCAGGCTGCGCCCATTTTGCTTGAAGGTTTGTCAAAACTTGAATACAGAGGATATGACTCTGCAGGTGTTGCGGTTAGAGACGGAGAAAAGGCTGCTGTTGTTGTTAAGACCACAGGACGTTTAAAAAATCTTTCTGAAAAGATCGATAACGGAAAGGCCCTTGCGGGAACCTGCGGTATAGGCCACACCAGATGGGCCACACACGGTGTTCCTTCCCGTGAGAATGCTCACCCTCATGTATCCGGTAACTGCACAGGTTCAGGTTCCGGTGAAGTGGAATCATTGGTAGTTGGCGTTCACAACGGAATCATTGAAAACTATCAGGAATTAAAGGCTAAGATGGAGCGTCACGGTTACGTGTTCTATTCTCAGACCGATACAGAAGTTTTAATTAAATTAGTTGACTATTATTACAAGAAATATCAGGGCGGTCCCATCGATGCCCTTGCTAAGACCATTGTTCGTGTGCGCGGTTCATATGCCCTTGCGGTTATGTTTAAAGACCATCCCGGTAAGATTTTTGCCGCAAGAAAAGATTCGCCCATGATCATCGGTAAGAACGATTCAGAAGTTTTCTTAGCTTCCGACGTTCCCGCAATTTTAAATCACACTCGTGACGTTTACTACATCGGAAACCTTGAGATGGCTGAGCTTTCTCCCAAGGAGGTTTCTTTCTACAATCTTGACGGTGACAAGGTTCAAAAAGAAGTTACCACCATCGAGTGGGATGCAGAAGCTGCCGAAAAGGGCGGTTTTGAGCACTTTATGATGAAAGAAATCCATGAGCAGCCCAAGGTTACCATGGATACTCTTAAAAAGTACATTAAAGATGACGGAAAGAAAAAGCACATCGACTTTTCAGACTTTGGCCTTACAAAGGAAGATATCGAAGGCTTTTCACAGATTTACATCGCTGCCTGCGGCTCCGCATGGCACGTTGGCATGCAGGCTCAGTACGTAATGGAAGAGTTAACGGACATTCCCGTAAGAGTGGAGCTTGCAAGCGAATTTAGATACAGAAAGAATAAACTTAATAAAAATGCTTTGGTTATTGTAATTTCTCAGTCAGGAGAAACCGCAGATTCACTTGCGGCTTTGAGACTAGCCAAAGAAAACGGCATTAAGACTTTATCAATCGTAAACGTGGTGGGAAGTTCCATAGCAAGAGAAACGGACTACTGCATGTATACGGTTGCGGGCCCCGAAATTTCCGTTGCCACCACAAAGGCTTACAGCTGCCAGCTTATCTGTGCCTTCCTTTTGGCGGTTGAAATGGGTAAGGTAAAGGGCTTAATTGATGATAAAAAGTATGCTTACTACATCGAAGAACTTCTTTCCATTCCTTCAAAGATTGAAGCTTGTCTTGAAAACAAGGAAAGAATTCAGTGGTTTGCTTCTAAATATTCAAATGCAAGAGATATTTTCTTTATCGGCCGTGGCATAGATTACGCTATATGCCTTGAAGGTTCTTTAAAGATGAAAGAAATAAGCTATATTCACTCGGAAGCTTATGCGGCCGGTGAACTTAAGCATGGTACAATTTCTTTGATTGAGGACGGCACATTGGTAGTAGGTTCTTTGACCCAGGCCGACCTTTATGAAAAGACATTAAGTAACATGATGGAATGTAAGTCAAGAGGCGCTTACCTTATGGGCATTACCACCTTTGGTAAGTACGACGTTGAAGACAGTGTAAACTTTGCGGTTTACATCCCTAAGGTAGACGAACACTTCGTCGGAAACCTTGCAATCATTCCTTTACAGCTTTTAGGCTATTACATCAGTGTTTCAAGAGGACTTGATGTAGACAAGCCCAGAAACTTAGCAAAGAGCGTAACAGTAGAATAATTTATGGGAGGTGCACTATGGCAGATGTTTTGGATGTTATTCAGTCAAGATGTTCGGTAAGGGGTTACACACAGGCAGCGCTTTCGGATGTAGAAATAAAGACCTTGGTGGAAGCAGGCCTTCATGCTCCTACAGCTAAAAACACGCAGGAACTTCATTTTTCTATCGTTAGTACCGATTCAAAAGTGATAGAAGAAATCGGAAACGACTTAAACCCTGAAAATCCCCTGGGATTTTTATACGGTGCACCGATTTTGATTGTTATAAGCGGACGCGATGACTTTGGCTGGTCAGCTGTGGATGCGGGTATCGCTGTAGAGAATATTCATCTTGCGGCCTGCGACCTTGACCTTGGAAGTGTCATTATCGGCTGCATCAGCGGTGTTCTTCACGGAGAAAAGAAAGAATATTACCAAAGGCTTCTTTCAATTCCCGAAGGATACAGCTTTCAGATAGCCATTGCGGTGGGGCACGCGGCTACTTCAAAAGAGCCTCATGAAATAGATTACGAAAAGAATGTTTCGACTATAAAGTAGATTAAAGGATTTTTGATGGAAAAAGAAAACGAATTGCTTTTCTTTGAACCTGTTTTTGTTGAGAGAATCTGGGGCGGGAAAAAGTTAAGAGAATGTTTTAATTATGATATCCCTTCAGATCACGTGGGAGAGTGCTGGGGAATAAGCGCTCATGAAAACGGAGACTGCGTTGTTAAGAACGGTAAGTTCAAGGGAAAGTCTCTTTCATATCTTTATGAAAATGAAAGAAAGCTTTTTGGAAATGTCACATCTTCTGTATTTCCGCTTTTAATTAAAGTAATAGACACTAAAGAAGATTGCTCGATTCAAGTGCATCCGGACGATGCCTATGCAAAAGAACATGAAAACGGTTCTCTTGGCAAGATGGAATGTTGGTACATACTTGATTGTGAGAAAGATTCAAAACTCATAGTAGGTCATAAGGCAAAGACAAAAGAAGAGTTATGTAAACTTATCGACGAAGGTAAACTTCATGAGCTTCTGCGTGAAGTCCCTGTTAAGAAAGGCGACTTTGTACAGGTAGATCCCGGTACCATTCATGCCATAACAGGCGGAGTGATGGTGCTTGAGACTCAGCAAAGCTCAGATATTACCTACAGAGTATACGATTACGACAGGCTTTTTAACGGTAAGAAAAGAAGCCTTCACTTAAAAGAATGTAAGGACGTTATAACCGTTCCTTCTGATGATGTTTTTGTAAAGCATTTTGATGATGTTTGCGGGGCACAAAGAATGATAGACTGCTCTAAGTACTCCGTTGATAAGATTACCGTTAAAGAAGATATTAATATTTCCGTAACCGATTCCTTCAGACTTTTTTCCTGTGTTGAAGGAGA
>JAILCK010000084.1 GCA_024680435.1 Lachnospiraceae bacterium | reverse complement strand
TTTAAGGGCATCATTATACTCTTTATTGTTGTACCCCAGGGCAAAAACGGAAATCCCTGCCACAAAATCAAGGTATTTCTTTCCCTCTTCATCGTAAAGATACACTCCGTCCCCATGATCAAACACCACAGGATAACGATTATATGTATGAAGAAGCACTTTTTCCGCTTCATCAATATGCTGT
This sequence comes from Lachnospiraceae bacterium, assembly GCA_024680435.1. GTDB lineage: Bacteria > Bacillota > Clostridia > Lachnospirales > Lachnospiraceae > UBA1258. Next base: position 4,400 of record JAILCK010000084.1, on the reverse strand, counting down.
TGCATGCTCATGTTTTACCCTCCGAATTATTCCACGTCTTTCCTAAAACAGGTTCCGATTCCTTCGTTTGTAAAGATTTCAAGAAGTAAGCAGTGTGCGATTCTTCCGTCCAAAATATGGACTCTTGTAACGCCTTCTTTAATAGCTTCCGTACAATTTGCAAGCTTAGGAAGCATCCCGCCTCCGATAACACCACTCTTTATAAGCTTGTCAGCCTCAGTCTCTGTAAGGTGGGAAATGAAGGTGGACTTATCGTTAAAGTCTTTATAAACTCCTTCCACATCCGTTAAGAAGGCAAGTTTTTCAGCCTTTACGGCCTTAGCGATTGCACATGCGGCATCATCCGCATTTATGTTGTATGTTGTAAAATTTTCATCAGTTCCGATGGGAGATACGATAGGTAAAAAGTCCTTTTCCAAAAGGTCAAGCAAAACCTTTGTATCAACCTTTGTGACATTTCCAACAAAGCCTATATCTTCGCCGTTTGAATATTTCTTTTCGCAGGTAAGTAAGCCTCCGTCTTTACCGGAAATACCAACGGCCTTGACTCCTAATTCCTGTACCATTGTTACAAGCGACTTATTTACTTTACCAAGAACCATTTCCGCAATTTCCATGGTTTCTTCATCGGTTACTCTTAAGCCGTTTACAAACTTAGGTGTCTTACCCGTTTTTTCAACCCACTTGCTTATTTCCTTTCCACCGCCGTGAACGATGATGGGCTTAAAACCAACGAGTTTAAGAAGAGTCACATCCTTAATGACGTTCTTTTGAAGCTCGGGGTCGCTCATGGCGGAACCGCCGTACTTTACAACGATAATCTTTCGATTGAACTTTTGAATATAAGGCAGCGCCTCAATAAGTACCTCTGCTTTAGAAAGCAGCTTGTCCATTTCTTTCTTTTCCATGATTCTTAGCTCCTATAGTCTGCATTTATAGATACGTACTCATGCGTAAGGTCGCATCCCCACGCTGTCGCACTCTCATTACCGCTATGAAAATCCGCCAAAACCTTAACGGTTTCTTCGGATAAAAGCTTTGTGGCCTCTTCTTCTGAAAACTTGACTCCAAAGCCGTCTTTAAAAATAGTGATTGTATTATCTTTGCCTACAAAAGAAAGTGTAACTTTGTTAGGGTCAAAAATCACTCCGCTATAGCCAAAAGCACACATAATTCTGCCCCAGTTAGCATCGTGTCCGTAGATTGCAGCCTTTGTAAGGTTTGAGCAAATAACGGACTTAGCCAAAACGCGGGCGTTTTCTTTGGTATCAACGCCTTTTACGGTAACTTCCAAAAGCGCCGTTGCACCTTCTCCGTCAGCCGCCATCTTTTTAGCAAGCGTTTCCATTACATAATTTAGAGCACTTTTAAATGTTTCAAAGTCACTGTCTTCTTTTTCAATCTTTTTATTCTTTGCAAGGCCGTTTGCAAGCACCACCAAAGTATCGTTTGTGGATGTGTCACCGTCTACCGAAATCATATTAAAGGTATCGGTTACGTTTTCACTTAAAGCCTTTTGCAAAAGCGCCTTATCTATGTCACAGTCTGTTGTAATAAATCCAAGCATGGTGCACATATTGGGGTGAATCATGCCGGCTCCCTTACACATTCCGCCGATTGTTACCGTTTGACCGCCTAGGTCAATTTCTACCGCAACCTGCTTGTTTACTGTATCTGTGGTCATTATTGCTTTAGAAGCAAGGGTTCCTGCTTCAAGTGAATCGCTTAAGGAATTTGCCAAGGCATTCACACCGTTAATTATCTTTTGAATCGGAAGCTGCATTCCGATAACTCCGGTGGAAGCCACCAGCACTTCATCATTTCTTTCCAAAATCTTCTTTGCGGCCTCTGCGGTTTCTTTACAGTATCTAAGCCCCTCTTCGCCTGTGCAGGCGTTTGCGATTCCCGCATTTACGACAACAGAAGAAACCGTTTTGTCTTTTGAAGTTATTTCTTTGTCCCATAAAACGCAGGCTGCTTTAACCACATTTGATGTATAAACACCCGCCGCCGTTGCTGGAGCGCTTGATACTATCATTGCCATGTCGGTTCTATCCTTATATTTAATGCCTGCGGCAAAAGAAGATGCCGCAAAACCTTTTGGAGCCGTAACTCCACCTTCGATTACCTTCATTTATTTATCCTCCCCGATGTAGGCTATAATATTTTCTGTATTAAGTGTAAAGTCGTAGTAGTTTAAATCTTCTCGCTTTGTCCAGCCAATGCTCTTCCAAAAGGCGTTTCCCACGTCATTTTTTGTAAATGCGATCAAAGAAACCTTATTGATGCCTTCCTTTTTTAAGGCATTCATGCAATGCACCACCATATTTTTTCCGATTCCGTGGCGTCTGTATTCTTTATCAACACATACATGATAAAAGCAACCGCGACGTCCGTCGTTTCCGCAAAGGATGGCGCCCACCACTTTTCCGTCGGAAACAGCCACTACGGACGTGTCAGGGTTTCTTTTTAGAAACCTGGCCACACCTTCCTTTGAATCATCAATACTTCTTATTGCAAAGCCCGGAATTGAATTCCATAATGCATATACATTCTCATAATCTTCAATTGTCATTGGTCTAACTAAAGCTTCCATTTTCTTTTCCTTTATATATATGTCGAAGCAATCGACACTTCATTCTAAAAATCCTTTTGCATAACTATACGCTTGAATTTGTATTTATGCAACCGTTTATGCATGTTTTTGTATACTTTTTACACATATTGGGTATTTTTATGCATGATTTTCTACTTGCATTGCATAAAAATACGGTTTATATTAAGAACCAGCAAAAGAAATCGTCCTGTAGGACCGATCATTTATAAATAAGGAGACTTAAACATGGCTAAGGAAAAAGTAATTTTGGCATATTCCGGCGGACTTGATACAACCGCTATCATCCCCTGGTTAAAAGAAAACTTTGATTATGAAGTTGTTTGTGTGTGCGTTGACTGCGGTCAGGGCAACGAGCTCGACGGACTTGAAGAAAGAGCAAAGTATTGCGGAGCCGAAAAGCTTTATATTGAAAATGTAATTGATGAATTCTGTGACGAATACATCGTTCCCTGCGTACAGGCACATGCGGTATATGAAAACAAATACTTACTCGGAACATCAATGGCTCGTCCTTGTATCGCGAAGAAACTTGTTGAAATTGCCCGTAAGGAAGGCGCTACAGCAATCTGCCACGGAGCAACAGGTAAAGGTAACGACCAGATTCGTTTTGAGCTTGGAATCAAGGCTCTTGCTCCCGATTTAAAGATTATCGCAGCATGGAGAAACGAAAAGTGGACTCTTGACTCCCGTGAATCAGAAATCGAATATTGTAAGGCTCACGGAATCGAGCTTCCTTTCTCAGCTGACAACTCATACAGCCGTGACCGTAACATCTGGCACATTAGCCATGAAGGACTTGAACTTGAAGATCCTGCCAACGAGCCTAACTACGATCACCTTTTAGTGCTTGGCACCACACCTGAAAAAGCTCCCAATGAAGGCGAGTATGTTTCTTTATCCTTTGAAAAGGGTGTTCCCGTAAAGTTAAACGGAAAAGCCATGAAAGTATCGGAAATTATCACCGAACTTAACAAATTAGGCGGCAAACACGGTATCGGAATTGTTGATATCGTAGAAAATCGTGTAGTTGGTATGAAATCCCGTGGCGTATATGAGACACCCGGTGGTACAATATTGTACGAAGCACATCAACAGCTTGAGGAATTAATCCTCGATCGCGAAACTTTACGCGAAAAAGAAGAGATGGGCATGAAGTTTGCTCAGATAGTATATGAAGGAAAGTGGTTCTCTCCTCTTCGTGAAGCTGCACAGGCTTTCATTGAAAGCACACAAGCCTATGTAACAGGTGATGTTAAGTTTAAGCTTTACAAAGGAAACATCATTAAAGCAGGTACCACTTCCAAGTATTCTCTCTACAATGAAAGCATTGCATCCTTTAAGACAGGCGACCTTTACGATCACCACGATGCTGAAGGCTTCATTAATCTCTTTGGCCTTTCAACTAAGGTTCGTGCAATGAAAATGCAGGAAGTAAAATAAAGAAACATGACTACAAAGATTTTGATAATTGCCTACTTTGTGATTGCAAACCTGATTGGTTTCATCTCAATGGGCGTTGACAAGAAGAAAGCTAAAAATCACGAATGGAGAATATCCGAAGCGGTGCTTTTCTTCTTTGCCATAATAGGCGGAAGCTTAGGCTCAATACTCGGCATGAAGACATTCCATCATAAGACAAAGCACAAAGCTTTTATTTACGGAATGCCCGCAATATTGTTTATTCAGATAGCCCTAATTATTACTATACTGTTTCTTCCGTCTCTTTCAATCAAAATTATGTAATTAAAAACCTTCGTACAAATCAATGTACGAAGGTTTTATT
>JAILCK010000198.1 GCA_024680435.1 Lachnospiraceae bacterium | reverse complement strand
GACTTACCAATGATTCAGTAAAAAGCATTTCTGAAGCTACAGGCTTAATCAAGGCTATTGCAGATCAGACTCATCTTCTTTCTCTTAACGCTTCAATCGAAGCCGCAAGAGCAGGCGATACCGGAAAGGGCTTTGCTGTTGTTGCAACAGAAATCGGAAAGCTTTCAGCTCAGTCAAAAGAAGCTACCGACACAATCACAGCTATTGTGGACGCACTTGTTAAAGAATCACAAAGAAGCGTTGATACCATTGAAGAGTTAAACAACAACATTAAAGAGCAAAACAAAGACCTTACATCCACGAAGGATGATATGGACACCGTTGTTGAAAACGTAAATAATGTGGAAGTTTCCACAAAGATGATTGCAGAAAAGATTTATATGTTAAGCGAGTTAAAATCAAGCTTTACAGAAATCATTTCTGAATTATCCGCTATTTCTCAGCAAAACGCAGCTTCCACTCAGGAAACAAACGCTTCCATGGAAGAATTAAACGCTACCTTCGCTCTTATAAGCGATGCTGCCGCAGACCTTCGTTCCATGGCTGAAACACTTAATGAAAAGATGTCATTCTTTACAATGAGTGCTTCTAAAGAAAAAGCCGTTATTGAAAAAGAAGAATCACAGGCAGAAATGACAGCCTAAATTAAATAATTATTATGAAAGCCTCAACTTTTGTGTTGAGGCTTTTTTGTGTATAATCTAGATTAAGATTTTAATTCAATTTCGGAGCTTAAAATGGATAAATCCAAGAGACTTTCATATATAGATATGGCAAAGGGAATTGCCATCATATTGGTGGTGGCGGGGCATTCAACACTTATGGGTAAAGGGCCTTTAACCTTTATTACATCTTTTCACATGCCCTTATTTTTTATTATCTCAGGTCTTCTTTTTTACTATAAAAACACTAAGAGCGAAGACTTTAAAAGTTTTGCCCGTAAACGTTTCTTTGGCATGATGGTGCCATACATAAGCTTTAGCGTAATTTATCTAATCCTTTATTACTTACAGTTAAAGTCTTCTGAGCTGATCACTCCCGAATACATTCACGACGCATATTTACAGACCTTTTCTTTGTACGGAATATCAGTGCTTTGGTTTTTACCTGCCATTTTCTTTGGAGAAATCATTTTTTATTTTCTGATAAAGAAACTACCCGTGAAAATCGCAGCCCCCATTATTATTGTATGCGCTTTTATTCCCACGTTTCTTAAAGGAAGGCTTGATGTCTTAATCCCCGATACTGTTACTACAGACGGATTAAGGTTTTTACGATTATTCCTTGTTTTCTTGCTTCGCTTACCCGGAGCCGTTACCTTTTTAGGAATAGGATATGCTCTTGGAGTAATTAAAGAAAAAAGCAGGCCCATAAAGCCCGTTTTAGAAGTACTTATTGCCGTTTTACTAATCGGCACAGATGCCAGCCTCGCCTTTTTAAACGGCGGCGTTGACATGCACTACGTATCCTACAATAATCCTTTTTTATTTTACATAGCAGCTACAAGCGCATCCCTTGGAATCCTGCTTATTTGTAAGCACCTTCCAAACATCCGCCCCCTTTCTTTTTTCGGAAAGAACTCACTTATCGTGATGCTAACGCACCTTGACTGCCTTATGGTGATTTCGGGCCTATCTTTCGCCTGGTGGATGGATAGTTTCATATCATTTGCAAAATACTATATGTATATCCTAAATTTCACCCTGTTTATGGTGATAACGGAGACAGCGTTAATATTCCTTATAAACTACTGTCTGTTTTTCCTGATTGGTAAAAAGAAACCGGTTAAAGACCCCTGATATGCACATGGCGCCATAACTGCGTCTAAAACTATACGTTACACTTCACTAACTCTACCTTCTAAATCTAAGCAGTTTCATCATTCAATATCATACTGCACTCATTATTGTCCAAAGCAAAAACCTTTGCCCATGTTATATCATTTGGGTTAAATTCAAAACCATCTTGAATATAATCATCTGAATATTCATAGTTTACATATAATTCCACTTCGCGATCCATTACTTGTTTAAAAGAATGTGGCTTTGATAAACTACAGGCTGACGGATATCTTTCCAAATCATATATGGTTATCGTTCTCATGCATTTTGGACATTTTGCAATGACAGTAGGCATATCATCTTTGTAAGCTATAAATTTCTCATTTCCACAGTCACATTTGATTTTGTATACATATGACAAATTATCCTCATATTCCTGCTTTAATCTTTCTAAAGCCAAATCTCCTTCTTTGTTACCAATGCAATAGTTCGCAATATGATCCGGCGCAACAATCTTATCCAAAGTATCATTCTCCTTGTTGATTTGATATTGTGATATACAGACACTGTAACATATTTTTTTTTTTTTTACTTAAGAAAAAACAATTCGTAAAAAAAATGTTTCTCTGAAAATTGCTTGGTATAGGCCGACTCACTTGCTCTGCATGAGTTTTCGCTGTAATCCGTATATGTGAAGGCAAAGACTACATCTCTATAATATCTACATCAGCACATGCAATATTGATTACTACAGAATCAATAAGCTTAACCTTCAAACAAATCCATTGAGAATCGAATTTTTTTGATCCGCCTCCTAATATATCTGTGTTGTTATATTTTGAAATAACGTCTAGAGATCTATTGATTATCTCATCTTCATAGCAAACCTCAATCTCTTCGATGACGCACTCATCCCACTGCCCTATATATTCCATCCCTATATAATCTTTGCATATGATAGTGTATTCAGTCGCGCCTTCTATTCGAATTCTAATGCATCCAAAATCAATATCCATTTTCTTTATTTCATAATCTCTAAATCCCATTTTCTTTGCTTCATTCATACTCATCAAATCCTTTTCTTATCTATTAGTGTATAAAGCTTTGCGGAATTGTAGTTTTGTTTGCCCCCCCACGCACCGATCCCTTACATGGATACTCTATATATCTGTGTGTAGCAAATGTTCTTCGCACTTATTATGAATATTGATTTTACTATTGATTATTTCATCATTTTCTAAATCTTTAATTTCATACTTTCTTCTGTTAATACCATATCCATCTATCAATTCCATAAACTTATATAATGTTTCATATGTAGTATCTTTTAACAAATCTTCCACTGCATCATACTTCTTTTCATTGGATAACATAGTATTAACAACAACATCTTGAATCATTTTCAATTCATCAAAAAAAATTCTTTCTCCATCCATTAGAAGCATACCTCCTAATGATATTTACCATTAGCCAAATAGTCATATAGCTGCTTTACATCTTCTTCTGTAGGTGCCGTGACTCCTCCATTAGATGTTTTTGTTCCAACAGAACCATAAACATCTCCGTTAGGCGCTACATTTCCCGAAGGTTTATTTCTACTTAACCGAATTATTTAAATACGCATCAAGCTCTTCTATGTAGAGCTTTGCCATGTTGCTTAAAAGCATGTTCTTTTTTGATATGTATCCAATCTCCATCTTCGAAGCTTTTTCTTTTTCATCGGGCTTAAAAGGAACCGCGATATAGTCGGAGCCGTTTAGCTCTTCGCAGATAATGCCTGAGCAAAGGGTGTAACCGTTTAGGCCAACCATCAAATTAAGCATTGTGGCTCTGTCGTTTGCCTTAATGGTTCTTGGATACTCGCTTGTGCTAAGTATTTCTTCCGCAAAGTAAAAAGAACCCGCCGCGCCCTGCTCAAAGGATAAGCAAGGATAGTCTTTTAAGTCATCAAAGCGAATGACCTTTTTCTTTGCAAGAGGGTGATTTTTCCAAATGTATACGTAGGCGTCGCAGTCTATCAAGTGATGAAACTCAAGACTGTTACTCTTTAAAATCTTTTCGATTGCCTTTCTGTTAAAGTCGCTTAAGTAAAGGATTCCGATTTCGCTTCTTCCAACCGCCACATCATCGATTACTTCTCTTGTCTTTGTTTCTCTGATGGCAAATTCATATTCGTCCATGTTAAACTGCTTTACCATTTCCACAAAGCTTTTAACCGCAAAGGAATAGTGCTGGGTGGATACGCCGAATTTCTTTTTAACCGCTTCACCGTTTCCGTACTTTTCCATGAGCCTGTCATACTGCTGCACCACGTGGCGTGCGTACTGCATGAATTCAAGGCCGTCATTGGTCAAAGAAACGCCTCTACCGCTTCTGTTAAATATGGTAATGCCAAGTTCCTTTTCAAGTTCCTGCATGGAGCTTGTAAGGGAGGGCTGGGATATATATAAAGTCTCTGCGGCTTTGTTTAAAGAACCCGCTTCGGATATGGTAATCACATAGATTAATTGCTGTATTGTCAATGTTTACTCCTTCCCATGTCACCTTGAAAGCCTACTAAACCCATGGTATTATAGGGTTATCAAACGAGGTGAACAAATGAAAATATCCACTAAAGGCCTGTACGCTTTAAGAATGCTTGTAGACTTAGCCGCGCGTAAAGACTGTGGCTTTATTCCGTTAAAAGAAATATCAGAGCGTCAAAATATATCAAAGAAATATCTTGAGCAAATTATCCCGATTTTTAATAATACAGACATCCTTAGGGCCAATCGAGGCTCCCAGGGTGGCTACATGCTTGGAAAAGACCCTTCTAAATTAACAGTTGGAGAAATCCTTCGAATCACCGAAGGCTCCCTCTCTCCTGTAGAGTGCGCCGAGCTTGGAGCAGGCTCTTGCGATCGCACCATGGAATGCGCCACTTATCCTGTGTGGCAGGGCTTATCCAAAGTCATTAACGAATACCTTGACAGTATAACACTTCAGGATATCGTAGACAAACAACAGGATAGCTTTAACTACATAATCTAAATGTATAATCCAAAGCTTTCATTAAACTCGTCGCTCTTTTTAGCGAGTATAAAATGAATGTTTTCATATGCTGTCTGACCGTCGTTTCTTCGTCCAAAGAAACGGCGTTGTATTTCACTTGGGGTAACGTGCTCGTCCACCAAAAATCCCTGTCTTATCAAAGCTTTTTTAACTTCTGAAAAGTTAAATCCATGTTCCATCTTTTCACCAAGAAACTCGGTGATTTCAGATAACTTTTTTACTCTTTCGGGAGCTTCATCTTCAAAAGTAATTTCATCGGGATAATCAAACACCACCTTACTTCCGAAAGAAGCTATCTCTCCTATGCTTTTAATGGTTTCTTCAAACACGGGAAGCGTCAAATAGTAAGTCACTCCCATAATCGCAAAGAAAGAAGGAAGCTTTGAGTCATATCCTGCTTCAATTAGCTTCTCTGCCATATCGTCTTTTGAAAAATCCACAGAAACAAAGTGCACGTTTTCAGGGATAATCCATTCAAGTTTCTTTATCTTTTGAAGCTTATATCTTTGGGTGTCGGGATGGTCGATTTCAAACACCTTTATGTTAGGATTGGTGTTTCTGAAAGCAAAGGTGTCCATGCCGGCTCCGCATATTACATACTGACACTCACCTCTGTCATAAGCAAAGCGCCAAAGCTCCTTTTCGGCGTAGGCAGCTCTTGATAAGGGAATGGGGGAAAAGTATTTGTTTAATACATCTCTTATTCTTGCACCCTTAAAAAAGTATGCGGGATCGTATTTTTCCTGCCTGTAATCGTGCTCGATTAACTGTCCCACTTCCTCGTATTCATCCCTTCCCATTAGGTCAAAGGCCAAATAGTCATCGAAGATTTTTTCTTTTTCAAAATTGGAGTGATAAGCCCTTACAAAGGAGCAAATCTTGGCCGTAACACTCTCCGTATCGTTAATCATTTCTTTAAACCTCTATTACCTATCAGTATTGTAGGTATTCTATCAATGAGGCACTTACATGTCAATAGTTTTTAGAAAGAAAACGGGCCATGCATCCCCGCATAGCCCGCTCATATATGCTCATTACGACAATTTCTTATAAAGGTAGTTGCCAATCATCTGAATTATCTGCACAAATACAATCAAGATGAGGGAGCAAACCACAAGGTA
>JAILCK010000195.1 GCA_024680435.1 Lachnospiraceae bacterium | reverse complement strand
ACACATTGGTATCCACTTTAAAATCAAATATCATATATATAAGATATTTAAATCTTAACCACCGTTAAGCCTTTTGCCACGGGGTGAGAGCGGATACTCTGCTTTATGTACTAAACGTACTTAGATAAAATATCATATCGGCAAATACTTGTCAACACCTATTTTTCAAAACGAATACTGATGTCTCCGCTTGTTGCTTCAAGGTCTAAAGTCTTGTCGCCGCTTCTTGAATTGCTTAAGTTACAAGAACCTGATGTGGTGTCTGCGATGATTGAAAAGTCATCTTCCTTACCTACGATTGTACCTCTTATATCTCCGGATGTACACTTTCCTTTAATTGACTTTTCTGCATCGATTCTTGAAAGAATGATTTCTCCGGATGTTGATGAAAATTCAACATTTTTGGCATTTACATCAGAAAGACTTAAAAGGCCTGAATTACATTTTGAATTAAAGTCGTCACATTCAATGTTTTCAATGTGTACTGCGCCTGATGTAACTTCACAGTCAAAATTCTTTGCAGTTACACCGTTTACATTTGCGGCACCTGATGAAGCCTTAATAAATGCATCATTCTTTACATTAACATCCTCTACGTTGATTGCTCCCGATGTACATTTAACAGTAAGCTTTTCCGTATTAACATTCTTTACACTAACCGCACCCGATGAATAATCTGCTTTGATTTCACCCTCGAAGCTTTCAGGAAGTGTTACAGTCATTGTATGATCTTTAAAGTCTACATCAAACCAGAATCCAATCTGTACGCCCTGATTTTCTTTTCTTGTGATTATAAGTTTACCGTTTTCTTCGGAAATATCATACTTTTGTGTCTCTGATTCATAGTACACAACTTCCACTTTATCAACATCTCCGGTTACAATTTTAACTGCATCGGATGAACCGTCCAAAACAAGCTTATCAATATCAGCCTTGGCTGTATATTCTTTTTCTACATATTCTTCGCTTGTGTGAACAAAACTGTTCTTTCCTTCACTGATATAATTCTTAAATTTGCATCCTGCCATGGCAAAAGAAATAACAATTGCCAATACTCCGATGGCGATTAATATGCCGCCAATCATGCTACTCTTTTTCATTTCACTCAAATCTCCCTCTTATTTTTTAATAATCGCTTTCTTTATAGATCTTCCAAGCTTAACTACCGCATCGCAACAGCTCTTTGCCAAAGCAACGATTGGCTTCCAAAGAAGCGACACAATACCGAAAAGTAAGAATGCCACACCGATTGAAGCAACGGTACTTGCCGCCGTAAAGCCACCCGCAAATATTGCTATAAAAGGCGCTGCCAAACATGCAAGGCCTGCAACCACTAAGCCTAAAAGCACTGCAAATATCGAAATAACCACTGCCCAGATTGCAACGTACAAAGAAAATACAATCGCCAAAAGTGCAATTCCAATAGGGAACCATACCGGGAATCCCAAAACCGCAAGTACAATCCACAAAACCTGAGTGCCGTTACTCTTTGCTTTTTCACGACTCTTTACAACTCTTTCTTTAACAAGTGCCGTAACAGGCTTATCAAGCATCGCATTATTCACGATTTCTTCGATTGAGTCAACATCCGCTACGGCTGCCTCCTCACTCATTCCGTCTTCAATTCGATCGCAAATCATTTCATCATAATACTCAACCATGTTATCTATGTTTGCAATCGAAGCTTTTTGAAGTTCGGCTCTTAATCCGTTCAAAAATTCCTGCTTACTCATGACTTTCACATCTCTCCTTTTGAATAAATTGATAAACTTTAACTATCTCTTCCCACTCTGACATTAGCTGCGTGATTCTTTCTTTACCTGCAGCCGTAATTCTGTAATACTTTCTTAACCGACCGTTATGCTCTTGCGTAAATACCTCTAACTGGTTTGATGCTTCAAGTCTTTTAAGTATCGGATACAGTGTTGACTCCGTAATATCAATAAACTGGCTTATGTCCTTTACCAGTTGGTATCCGTATGATTCGCCGCGCTCCAACACTGCCAACACACACGCGTCGAGAATACCTCTTCTAAATTGTGATTCCATATAATAACTATCTCCTCCTTCATAGTAAGAAGGTACTTGCTGCGCATCACATAATACCTCTCTATGCGTCATACTATACGCCACATAGTATAATGTGTCAAGAGGTATATTTAAAAAATTTTATTTTTTTTACTATTCACTGTCCTATGCAAAATAAAGCAGCTTAGTATGCTTGCATAAACTAAGCTGTTTTAATTTTGTATAGGTAACTGCGAAGCAGTGAATCCGCCCTAATGAGTAATCGTAGCGCTTGCGCGGAGAAGCTCGGGACGAGCGGATTACGAATTGGCGGAACAGTGAATAAAAAAAACTGCCATACTTGGCAGTTTTTTCCTTTTTACGCGTTCTTTCCGCAGCACTTTTTGTACTTCTTACCTGAACCGCAAGGGCAGGGATCGTTAGGATATACCTTTGCTTCTTTTCTTATGGTCTGAGAAGCCTTCTGCTCTTTATAAAGTTCCTTCTGCTTTTCTTCTGAGAAGATTTTGTTCCACTCTTCCAATCCGTAAAGCCAGTCAGCACCTGCAGCAACCATATTCTTATAAAGAAGCTCTTTATCAAATCCAAGGTTTACTTCGGTATCTGCTTCCATTGTTTCAATAGGATTGGGATTCTTAAGTGAATCATTGATTCCGTCAAGGAAACCAACCATAATCATCTGAGAAACTTTATACTTCTTTGCAAGCTCTGCAACAGTACCTGTAACGACTTCATCGGGCTTCTTTAAAAGCTTCTGATAAATGCCTTTTTCTTTTTCAAAGTAGTCATTCCAAAGTTCCTGTAACTGCTTTTTATCCGTAGTTTCTGAATATGCGCTGTTGCGCCACTTTTCGAGTAAAGTCTGTGCCATA
>JAILCK010000365.1 GCA_024680435.1 Lachnospiraceae bacterium | reverse complement strand
GATATAATTAAGGGTACAACGTAAATCAAAACTGTAATCATGCTTTCTCCGAAATAATAAATCACTAAAAATCACTGTTATTCTATCATATGATTGTTAAAAATATGTAAGAACAATTATATACATAAGTGCTATAATTCCCTTGGAACAACAGGAGTTAAAAATGCTTGATAATCTTATATTTTCTTTAAACGCCACCCTTCCGATTTTTATCATGATGGTGCTTGGCTACATTCTAAAGCGCATTAACTTAATAAATGAGCCTGTGGCAAACGGCATAAACAAGCTGGTTTTTAGAGTATTCCTTCCGGCATTACTCTTTTACGATCTGTCAAAACAGGACTTTGTAAATATCTGGGATTCAGTCTTCGTGCTCTTTTGCATGCTAAGCACAATTTTAAGTATCCTGATAAGTGCATTACTTGCAAAGATCTTTTGCAAATCCTGTGACAAAGGCGAATTCATCCAGGCTTCTTTCAGAAGCGCCGCAGCCACCCTCGGTATCGCTTTTATGACAAATGTCTATGATAACGTAGCCATGGTATCCCTTATGATAATAGGTTCCGTTCCAATCTACAACATTGTTTCCGTTATTCTTTTGTCTTTAACGTCCAAAGAAACCAAGCCAAATCAAAGCTTTAAGGAGACAATTAAAAAGACCCTCTTTAACCTTGTGACAAATCCTATTATCCTTGGTATTTTGGCAGGATTTATGTTTACACTCCTTCCCTTTGAAATGCCAAAGATTGTCGATAAATCGGTATCATACCTTGCAAATGTAGCTTCACCCTTAGCCTTAATAGGACTCGGCGCATCCTTTGAGTTTTCAAATATAAAAGAAAATTCTCGCGCCCTATCACTCGTTATCTTTAATAAGTTAATACTGTTTTGCCTATTGTTTTTACCTGTGTGCGTGCTTCTTGGATTCAGGGATGAAAAGATTGTGGCGGCCCTTATTATGCTTGGAACAGCCACCACAAGCAGCTCATTTATAATGGCAAAGAACATGGGACACGACGGACATTTATCCTGCGCTTCCGTTATGGTGACCACACTTTTAAGTTCTTTTACATTAACATTTTGGCTCTTTATCCTGAGAACTTTTGGTTACATTTAAATCGTTGTCTTACCATATTTAAGGTATAAATCTTATACTTTTTCGCCCAATAGGGCAAAAAAATGCACTTTTTCGTTCATTTTTGGCAAAAAAGTGTTGCCATTTTGAAATTTTATGCTAAACTTTCAATATAAATAAACCGATATATGCATTGTAAACGTGTAAAACTAGTTTTTGTATGTTAAAGGGGAAAAGACATATGACTACATCAGTTAGTAGCTCGGGAAATGTTTTACAATATGCTGTCGGTGACACCAAATCTGTAATTGAAGCTCCCAAGGAAGCAAAGCCGGAAAAGGAGCCTTCTAAAGTTAAACCTATAGATAAAACACCTGCGGTATCTGTAATGATATCTTCAAGAGTTTTAAATGAAGTAAAAGATTTAGGACACAGCGCAACATATTTTAAGAACAACCTAAAGAGTAAAGAAGACTTTAGCGACTCAGTAAGAGCCTCAAACCTTATAGAGAAATGTACCACACTTGCTTCAAAGGCAAACGATAAAAACCTTTCAAACGGCGAGCGTACTTACATTGAATCAGAAATTGAATTCTTAAAGCAGAATTTAAGCGCTATGAGTTTAACAGTATAAAACTAAGGGAAAGCATTTAGCTTTCCCTTTTTTATTGCTATCTTGCATCCGCTGCTTCTTTTGCTTTTCTCGCTCTTTTTTCTTCATAAAGCATTTTGTCTGCCGCAGATATTATTTCAACAAGCTTCATTCCTTTTTCGTATTTTGCGCATCCCACACTCATTCCGATTTTAAAGGTGTGATTCAGCGATGCTTCTTCCATCTTTGTTTTAATCAAAGCCTTAATCTCGTTTACGTAGCTTTCATCCATAAGCTCTGTCGCAAAGGTAAACTCATCTCCTCCGTACCTCGCTATGATGCCCCCGTACTGCCTTGCAACTTCTTTTAGCTTATCAGCTACACTTATTAAAGCCTTATCTCCTTCCGTGTGGCCATAGGTATCGTTAATATGTTTAAACTTATCGATATCCATCATAAACACGTAAAGATTTGTAGTGCCGTTTCTTATTTTATTTGTAAGAAACCGGATCAATTGATTTCTGTTATTCATGTTTGTTAAGTAATCGGTTGATATCTGAAGGTCCTGAATCTTAATGTGCACAAACATGATGGGAATTGCCATGCCTAGGCAAACCGTCGGAACATCCGGAAAAATAATCTGGATTATTCCAAGCACAAATGGGAAAAGAATGTATGCTGAAATTATCCTGTACTCGCTCTTTTTAAAGTAAATCTGCGTGGTGTAAGACTTAATCAAAGCATGAACGCTTGCAAATATTACATAGATGTAGCAAAACGCCGTATTTACGATAAATAAAGGTCCTCTTTCATATTTGCCTTCTGCATTTATAAAGAACAAAGTTCCGGTTCTAAAGGAGATAATGCAAAGAAGAGTGTTAATGATAAGTGGCGCAACCGCAATGTATTTAAGTATCTTTTTATTCTTTACGGCTCCGTCTATGGCGTATTCAGCGTACATAAACCAAAAGTATCCGGACGCCACATCAAAAAGATAATAGACCAGATTAATAAAGAAGTTTAAGTATGGCACCATTCTAAGTGTGCCGTTCGAACCGTTTTCCACAATCTGAAAGAAAATGTCCGCAATAATGCACACTACTGAAGATACTATACACATAATGTAATATCTGATTGAAACCTGTCTTTCGGATTTTGAGCAAACGCTTGATAGGGTAAAAAACAAAATAAAAAGACAGATTACATTAATCTCAACGACGTAAATCATACCAAACTCCTTTTTAAGGATTATAGTATGCTACCGTTAAAATAATGTTAAATCTGTCTATAAAAATGTTTCTTTATGCTTTTGGCAAATGCCATCTGAATTTTGCTGCAAGAATTCTTAACACAATAACCGTTGCTGCGCCGACAATCATAGATGTTTCCACGTTAATGTTCCATAAAAGTAAAGAAACAACCGCACCGATAATTGCAGCAGAAGCATAAAAATGCTTTACAAATATCATAGGACGGTCTTGGGCAAACACATCTCTTAATACTCCTCCCCCTACACCCGTTACCAGCGCAAGAAAGATAGACAGAAATGCGTTGCCAAAAGACGCTGCCGCCTTAATACCGATTACCGTAAAGATTCCAAGTCCGATAGAATCCATAAGTAAAATCATCTTGCTTATTTTATTAATCCTGTTTCTTACAAAGGGTAAGAAAACAATTATCGAGACAGCAATTGCGGTAAGTGCGTATACCGGCTCCTGAAAAGCCATGGGAGGCACCACGCCAATGAGTAAATCTCTTATTATTCCTCCGCCAACGGCTGTGGTCATGCCAAGCACCAGCACTCCGAAAATGTCCATTTTCTTTTCAATTCCCACCATGGCGCCGGAAATGGCAAAGGCGATGGTGCCGATTATTTCCAAAGCAAATATCATATCGCGCCTCTATACACCTACGGCGTTCGTTAAAACTTCGTCTAAATCGGGAAATTTCTTTGAAAGTATCATAGGTCTTCCGTCGGTTGATAAAAAGCAATGCTCCGATTTTCCTTCAAAAACGATCTTTCCTGCTTCGTTTTCCATTGTATAAGAAACCTTAAGCTTTACGCCCTTAAATTCTTCGACTTTGGCTCTAATGGCGATTTTTTCTGCGTATGTGGTACTTATTTTATATTTACATTCGACTGCGGTTACAGGCGATATGACGCCGAGCTCTTCCATCTTTTCATAGGGCCATCCAACCTGCTTTAAAAGGTCGCATCTTGCTTCTTCCATCCAGCGGATGTAGTTTGAATGATGGGTGATGCCCATTTTATCGGTTTCATAGTATTGCACGGTATGAATATATTTATCCACTTTTCTAGCTCACTTTCTTTATGTATTCAAGGGCATCATCAAAGTCACCGTGAGGGAAGGCGCTTATGTCCTTATTGTTTGGATTAAGCATCCAGTCTGTCACAAGAAAAACTTTCATTCCCAAAGATGAAGCAGCCACCATGTCTTCTTCGACATCGTTACCTATCATAAGACATTCTTCGGGCTTTGCATTAATCTTCTTTAAAAGTTCTTCGTAGTATTTGGGGTTTGGCTTACAAAAATGAGAATTCTCATAAGTTGTAAAATATTCAAAATCGTCGGTTGAAAGGCCTGCCCA